>NZ_BPRG01000113.1:89813-127780 GCF_036984265.1 Pseudonocardia sp. D17
CGGGCCCGGGTGCGGGGGTCGGCGCGCCCAGCGAGCCCAACAGGTCCGCCAGTCCGCCGACGGCGCGGCCCCGGGTCCGCGCGCTGGTCCGGACCCGCAGGTCCACCGGGGTGACGATGTGCCTGCCCGCGGCACGGAGCCGCGCCAGCAGCGCGTGCTCCTCCCCCGCCGCGACGGCGGGGAAGCCGCCCGCCTCGAGGAACGCGTCGGCGCGCACGCCGAGGTTCGCAGCGTAGACGTGCGTGTGGGCGTCGGCAGCCATGCCCGCGTCGACGAGCGCGGTGTAGCGGCAGAGCACGTCCGGCGGCAGCCGGTGCGGGCTGTCGAGGTCGGCCATCCCCGCGACCGCGTCCGCGCCGGCCGCGGCGTGGCGCAGGTGGCGGCGCATCCAGTCGGGCGGTACGCGGGTGTCGGCGTCGGTCGACAGCAGCCAGGCCCGGCCGAGGTCGGCGAGCCCGAGGCGGCGCAGCGCGTCGTCGAGCCCGAGGGTGCGCAGCTCACCGATCGTGCGCGGGACGGCGTTGCCGAGCGTCGCGACCGCCGACCGCGGCCACCAGCGGCGGACCGCATCGCGCACGACGGCGGCCGTGCCGTCGGTGCACCGGTCGAGTACCACCGACACCGCGACCGCGACCTGGGAGGACACCGCACGCGCGGCCGTGGCGAGCGCGGCCAGGCACGGCCCGATCAGGGCCTCCTCGTCGTGGGCGGGCACGACGACGGCCACCGCCACGATGTCGCGCGGGGTACGCGCGCCGTCCGCCGGGCTCACCGGCGGCGGTGGACGTGCGCGACGAACTCCGTGTCGACGTGGTCGACCAGCAGCTCGAACCGCTCGTCGGCGTCGAAGCGGGCCCGGACCGCCCGGGCGTCGTGTGGTGCCTCGGCGGGCCAGCCGCGCCAGTGCACGACGAGCACGTCGCCGCCCGGGACGACGGCCGCGGCCAGCAGGTCCAGCGTCGCGTCGAGGTCGGCGGCGGACAGGTAGTAGAGCACCTCGGACATGACGGCCAGGTCGGTGCCGAGGGGGATCGCCCCGGGTCCGGGCAGCGCGTCGGCGCGCACGGTGACGTGCGGGAGGCCGGCGGTGGCGGCGCGCGTCGCCGCGACCGCGGCAGGCACGACGTCGGAGGCGACGACGGCCCCGCAGCGGCCGGCCAGCTCGCGGGTCAGCTCACCGGTCCCGCAGCCGGGCTCGGCGGCCGAGTCGTAGTGCTGCCGCGGCAGGCACGACAGCGCGACCGCGCGTTTGCGTCGCTCGTACCAGCTCGTCCGGGTCGCCCACGGGTCGCCGCCCGGGGTCGCGTACAGGTCGGCGAAGCGCGCGGCGGGCGCACCGGTGCGCCGCGGCGCCCGCCAGAACAGCTCGACGCCGGTGTCGAAGTGCGCCAGCACCTGCGGCGGCAGGATCGGGGGGCCGCCGTCGGGCGCGGTGGCGACCTGCGTGCCGAACCGGGCGATCGCCTCGCGTTTGCGCCGCGCCTGCGCCTGCGACAGGTCGTGGCGGGCGGCGCGGTGCCACGGGGGGCCGACCTCGTCGGGGCTCCCCCACACGCACGCCCAGATCGGGTACGACCAGCAGTGCGTGGTGACGGGCGCGGCGGCCGCCGCGGCGGTGCCGGCGGCGGCGTGGTCGGGGTGCGGGTCCTCGGTCCACGGCGCGAGGCACGTCGTCGCCCCGGCGAGCACCGGCCGCAGGGCGTCGACCAGGACACCGTGGTGGGCGGCCAGGTCGGAGTCGGGCAGCCCCAGCCAGGTGACGTCGACGTCGTCGAGCCCGAGCGACGTCAGCGCGTCCCGCAGCTCGCGGCGCCGGGCCCGGCCGAGTGCTGCCCGCTCCTCGCGGTCGAGGCCGGGGAATGCCGCCTCCCCGTCGGTCGCGACGACGACCCGGACCTCGGCACCCGCGCCGTGCGCCGCGGCCGTGAACCCCGCGGCGCCGAGGGTCTCGTCGTCGGGGTGCGCGGCGACGACGACGAGTGGTCCCGTCCCGGCGACGGGCATGGCCGGCAGATCGTGCCGGGCGAGCGCGTCGGCCCAGACCCGTGGCGCCGCGACCGGTCGTGGCGTGCTCCGCGGCGCCGACGACGTCGAGCCGGCCCGCCCGCCGCTCACCGGGCACCGTCCGGGTCCAGCACGGCGGCCCCGAGCGCGGCGAGGTCCCGCTCGCCGTGGTGCTGGCGCACGTAGACACCCAGGTCGGCGAGCCGGCCCGCGAGCCGGCCCCCGCGGGTCAACGCCGCCACCCCGGCCAGCCGGGGCGCCACGTCGAGGACCCGGCGGCACGCGAGCTCCACTGCCGCCCGTGCGGTCCACACCGCCTCCCGGTGCGCGTCCGCGGGATCGTCGTCGATCGCCGCAGCGGTCGCGACCAGCAGCGCGTCGCACGCGGCGACGCCGGTGTGCAGCTCCCCGAACAGGGCGAGCCGGTGCGGATCGGGGTCCGCGGCGGCGACGACGAGGCGCAGGTCGTCGAGCACCCCGGCGGCGCCGCCCAGCCACACCGCGGCCACCCCGCCGCCGCCGTGCCAGAACCCGGGCCGCGCGGTGTACCAGCCGGGCCCCCCGACCAGCGCGTCGTCGTCGACCGGCACGTCGTCGAGATCGACGTCGGCGCTGTCGCTGCGCGCCATCCCGACCGTCTGCCACGTCCCCGCGACCGGCCGCACCCCGGGCCGGGCGAGCGGCACGTCGGCGATCCGGCTGCCGTCGGGGGCCGCGGCGACGACGAGCGCCCGGTCCAGCCCGTGTGCTCCCGAGCAGAACCGCACCCGGCCACGCAGGCGCCACGCTCCGGCCCCGCCCGCGAGCACCGCGCCGGTGCCGCCCGACCGCGCCGCCCAGACGCCGTACGTCGCCCCGGGTACCGGTGTGCGCCCGGCCTCGGCGAGGATCGCGACGGCGTCGGTGTGGCCCTCGCACAGCCGCGCGAACGACAGCTCCGTGCGGCCCCACCGGGCGAGCGCGGCCCAGCGCTGCGCCGTCGCGCCCGCACCGGGGGCCGGGAGGTCGGTCTCGCCCCGGGCGGCGGCGCGGGCCAGGTCCGTCGCGGCGTCCCGGGTGGCGGCGGGTCCCGGGTCGGGCGGCGCGGAGCCGAGCAGCCGATGACGGACCCCGGGCAGCGACACGGTCATCGGAGCCGGTCTCCTCACCGCCGCCCCTGCGGACGGCACGACGACGGCCGGGGTCGCGTGTGGATCCCGGCGGAACAGGGGTCGGTACCCCGCCCGCCACGATCACAACCACCCGGCCAGAACCACCCGGGCACAACCACCCGGCGGCGCCGGCCGGTACGCCGGGGCCTTCGGGGGTACCCACCCGTCATGGGCACGCACCCGCACGGCTCCCGTGACCTGCACCCCGCGACGAACCCGATGCGGTGACCGTCGAGGACGGCCACCCCGACAGCGGAACCGGCCCGGACCGCGGCGGCCGGCCCGACCGGCGCCGCGACGACCGCGACACCCGCCCACCCGACTCCGGGACGAGCTCCGGGGCACCGCAGGGCCAGGACGCCTGACCCGCCGACCGGGACACGCCGGGCGCGGTTCCCGGCGGACCCGCGTGGGTACCACCGACCTGCACCCGCGGTCGTCGCGGGCCCACGTCCGGTTCTGCCGGCTCGCACCCCGGAGGTCACCCCATGGGCCGTCGCCTGTCCGACATCGCGTTCGAGGAACAGCACTCACTCGACGACGTCCGCGCCGCCGTGGCCGAGCTGCTCGCGGACCCGACGGTCACACCGGAGGCGGTCATCGCCGACCCGGGGACCGAACGCGAGCGGATCGAGACGGCGTCGGGCATCTTCGTCGACCAGCAGCTCACCGACGCGGGCGACGAGGCCGTCACCGAGATGCTGGGCAGGCTGCGCTCCGGCGGGGGCACTCCGGACCACCCGGCGCTCTGACCGTCGGGGCAGCGGCGCTACGCGACGGGCGTCCGCGCCGTCACCGGCCTCGTCCCGCCTCGGGACCCAGCAGGTTCCCGAGCGGGCCGAGGTCGATGTTCAGGTCCCCGGGCTCGAGGCCGAAGTGCTCCCGGAGCTCGACCATCGCCTCCTCCAGCCGCATCAGGCCGACCCCCAGCGCCTCGATCTTCTCGTCCGGGAGGTCCCCCGCGTCGACCCGGCGCAGCGCCTGCCGCTCCATGAGCTGGCGCAGGAGCTCGACGACGGTCAGCACCAGCCGACCGAGGTCGCGGCCGACCGTGTCGGGCTGGGCGTCGATGCGGCTCGGCAGCTCAGGCACCGTCGCCCTCCCCCGGGTCGGGGCCGACGGCGAGCGTCGACACCGAGCTGATCAGCGCGCGCAGCGACACGTGCACGAGATCGACCTCGGCGAGCGAGATGGTGACCTCCCCGGTGAGCACCACCCCGCCGGCGAGCAGCCGGTCGAGGAGGTCGACGAGGCTGAGCTCGTCGTCGGGATGCGCGAGCGTCACGGCGGGTCCGCCGTCGCGAACGAGAAGGGCGGCCACGGCCCGGTCAGCTCCACGGTGGCACCGTCGCCCGCGCCCGTGACCGCGGCCCGGAACTCCGCCTCCTGCGTCTCGTCGACGAGGAACGTCGCGTTGAGGACCATCTCCTCGTTCCGGCCCGAGAGCCGGGCGTCCTGCAGCGCGAACCGACGGACGTCGACCGCGTGGGTCCCGGCGGCGTCGGCGACCGACTCCGCGACGGCGCGTGCGCGCTCCCGACCGGCCGCACCGCGGTCGCGATCAGCCTTGCGCCGCAACAGGTATGCCGTGCCCGGCCGGTCGCCCGGCGCCGGCGCCGGGCTGTCGTCGCCGCCGGCCCGCGTGTCCGCGTAGACCTTCACCCCCCACTCGCGGCGTCCGCGCACGCGGTCGAGCGCGGCCTCGAACTCGTCGGCCCGTTCACGCAGCATCGCGACGACCGCCTCGTCGTCGCGGAAGACCGTCGCCAGCCGCACCGGGGCGACGGCCCCGGCGCTCCCCGCCTCGACCACGACGGCGTGGTGCGCCCTCGCGAGCGCCTCCAGCCGGGCGAGATCCTCCATCGCGGCGGCGAGCCCGGCCTCGTCGAAGCCCTCGTCGGCGACGGTCCCGACGACCGCGCCGAGCGTCCCGGCGGCGACGACGCGGGGCCGCTCACCGTCCACACCGGACACTGCGGGCGGGTCGTCGGCGTCCCCGTCGCGCACGGCGTACACCCAGACCAGGCTCACCCGTCGGACTCCTGCTGCTGCTCCTCTGCCCTGCGCCGCGCGGCAGACCGGCGCGGCCGCTCCGGCGCCCCGTCCAGCTCCGCGGTACGCGCGGCCTCGAGGTCACCGATCCGCTGCCGCAGCCGGCGGTTCTCCTCGTTCAGGTCGCGCTGCCCCGAGCTGAGGGTCGGGTCGTGCTCCCACCAGTCGATCCCGATCTCGCGGGCCTTGTCGACCGACGCGACGAGCAACCGGATCTTGATCGTCAGCAGCTCGATGTCGAGCAGGTTCACCCGGATGTCGCCCGCGATCACGATCCCCTTGTCGAGAACGCGTTCGAGGATGTCGGCCAGGTTCGTCGACTCCACGCGGCGCTCGGCCGGGCGGGACGCGCCGCCGGGCATCGGGAGCCCTCCGCTGGTCATCGTCCTCCGTTCTCGTACAGCCGGCCGCGGCTGTAGCGGCCGACGCGCCGGAACCCGGCCAGCTCGCCGTCCTCGTCGACACGCACCTCGAACAGCGCCAGGATGTCAGCGGAGTCGGGGATCCGCCGGGTCTCGACGACCTCGACCCCGATCTGCCACCCGCCCTCGTCGTCGTCTCGCTCGATCGACACGACGCTCTCCAGGTCCCGGCCGGTCAGGCCGACGATGTGCTCCGCGGCCCGCCGGGCCGCGGCGCCCGGGGAGATCCCGTCGTCGGGGTTCCTCCGGCCCGAGGTCTTCCGGGCAGGGCTCTTCCGGGCGGGGGTCTTCCGGGCAGGGGTCTTCCGGCGAGGGGTCCCGTTCTCCGAGCCCCCGTCCTCCGAGCCCCCGTCCTCCGGCCCGGCGTCGGTCGCCGTGTCGTGCGACGACCCGTTGCGCCGCCCGCCGGCCGCGGACCTGCGCGACGTCGTCCGGCCGGCGGTGCGGGTGGATCGGCCGCCCCGGGTCGCCTCGGCGCGCCGGCCACGGGACCCGCCGCGGGCGGCCGGGGCGGCCTCCGCGTCACGGTCCCCGTCGTCCCCGTCCAGCTCGTCGCCGAACCCCTCGTCGGGCTCGTCGTCGGGTTCGACACCCTCGTCGGCGTCGGGCCCGCCGCCGGGGCCGCTGTCGTCCGCCTCGGCGGACCGGTCGATCACCTCGTCCGGCCGGTCCTCGGAGTCCTCGGCACCAGCCGGCCGGCGCCGCGCCGGCCGGTCACGTGCCGGCCTGCGGCGTGGTCCCTCGCGGTCATCGCTCATGTCCTCGGTCGCGTCTCGTCCCGGCTGCCCGGTCAGGTCCGTCGGACCATCAGCCGTTGCAGCAGCTCGTTCTCGCGTTCGACGCACTCCTCCTCGGTGAGGGTCCCGTTGCGACGGGCCTCGTCGACGGCCTCCAGCTCCGCGCGGATCCGGGCCGGGTCGTAGTACTGCTCCTCGGCCTGGTCCTGGATCTGCCGGGCCAGCCACACGACCCCGCGGACGGGGGCGAGCGGCAGGCCCAGCAGACCGGACACGAGTCCCATCGGCGATCACTCCTCCGCCGGGACGAAGTCGTAGGGCGCGAGGGGCCCGAGCAACCGCAGGCGCAGCCACTCGTGGGTGTCCGCGCCGAGCTCCTCGACCTCGCTCTCGAACTGCTCCACCCCGTCACGGCGGACGAGGAACGCGATGTCGACGACCTCGTCGGGCTGGGGAGGCGTCGTCGGCGACGCCTGCTCGGCGAACGGCGAGATCCGGTCCAGGATGTCGTTCGCGTCGACGTCGCGCCGCTCCTCCATGGCCTTGGCCACGATCTCGCCGAGCTTCACGCGGTCGTAGTACGACGCGTCCTCGGACACCCCGCGGATCCGCTCCTGCAGCTCGGCGACCGCCGGCTCCTCCTCGACGATCTCCTTGAGCAGGACCTCCTCCACGTAGCGGCCCTTGAGCGAGTACTGGACCATGCCGTCGAGCTGCTCGAGGGCGCGCAGGAAGCGGTCCTGGTGCGGCGCGAGGAGCTCGTCGATCACCTGGGAGTCCTCGACGACGGCCGGGAACCGCATCGGCAGCACCGTCGTCGCGGCGGCGACGGTGTCGACGACGGCCTCGTGGGCCGTCAGGTCGTCGCGGGTGCCGAGCGGCCGGTCCGGGACGTCACCGACGATCGCCGCGACGCCGTCGTGCTCGACGAGCGACACCCGTCCCGACGGGCCGAGGCCGACGAGGTCCTCGGGCAGTGTGGTGCCGGCGGCCACGAGGCCGTACACGTAGGTGGCGGTCACCGCTCACGCTCCCGTTCCCGGGCCCGCTGCCGTGGGCGTTTGCGGACGGGCTCGCGCTCGTCCTCCTCGTCGCCCCCGAGCAGCTCGCCGACCTTGTCGACGGCCGCGTCCAGCACTCCGGCCGTCTTGCCCTTCGCGCCGCCCTCCATCATCCCCTGGGTCAGCTCGGTGAGGTCCTTACCGCCCTTGCCCTTCCCGTAGAGGTCGAGCCGGTTGGTGGCCTCGGCGAACCGCAGGAACGTGTCGACGCTGGCGACGACGACCCGCGCGTCGATCGTGAGGATCTCGATCCCCACCAGCGACACCCGGACGAAGATGTCGATGACCAGTCCCTTGTCGAGGATCAGCTCGACGACGTCGGCCAGTCCGCTCGAACCACCGCCGCCACCGCGGTCGACGTGACCGCCTCCACCGGCCTGGGTCGCGACCGTCATTCATCGGCTCCTTCCGGCAGTCGCGGGCCGACGACGCGCGCTGCGCCGGCGGGCGGGCTGCTCGTCCTCGGCCTCGTCGGCCTCGTCCCGGGCACCCTCGTCGTCGTCCGCGTACTCGTCCTCCGCGTACTCGTCCTCCGCGTACTCGTCCTCCGCGGGCTCGTCGTCCGTCTCCTCGTAGTCGTCGGCCGCCCCGTCGCCCGCCTCGTCGTCGGCGTACTCGTCGTCGGCGCCCTCATCGGCGCCCTCGTCGGCGCCCTCGTCGTCGTACTCGGCGTCGTCGTACTCGTCGGTCTCCGCGTCCTCGTCGCGGTCGCCGGCCTCGTCGTCCGCCTCGTCGTCCGCGTACTCGTCGTCGGCGTACTCGTCGTCGGCGTACTCGTCGGACTCGTCGCGGTCGTCGCCGCGCCCGGCACCGCGCTCGTCCTCACCGTCGCGGCCGCCGGCGCGCTCCTCCTCCTCGAGCGCCTCCTCGTGGGTCTTGACGACCTCGCTGTCGCGGATCTCGCCGCGCCAGCCCTCGATCTCGTCCTGGTGCAGGATCGCGGTCGTCATCGCGTGCCGGCGGAAGTGCTTGAACTCCAGCCGCGCGCGGCGGCCCTGGGCCCGCCAGATGTTGCCCGTGCGCTCGAACAGGCCCTGCGGCCAGTACTCGAGCACCAGCAGAACCCTGGTCAGGTTCGGCCCGAGCTCGGTGAACGCCACGGCGCCGTCGACGTGCCCCTTCGCGCCGGTGGACCGCCACACGATGTGGGAGTCCGGGACCTGCTCCACGGTCGTCGCCTCCCACTCGCGGTGGGACAGGAAGACCTGCGCCTTCCAGTGCGTCTTCTCGTCGGAGACCTGCTCGACGCTCTCCACCTTCTTCATGAAGCTGGGGAAGTCCGACAGCTGGGTCCACAGGTCGTAGGTGGTGCGCAGGGGCAGGCCGATGTCCTGCTCCTCGACGATGTTGGTGACCTTCAGCTTCTTTCCGCTGCCGGAACCACCACCGCCGCCGGAGTCGCCGCCGAACATCCCGGAGACCTTCTCCTTGAGCCCGGCGAAGAACCCGCCGCCGGAACCGTCGCCGGAGTCGTCGCGGTCCCTGTCACCCTCGGCACCCTCCTCGGAGTCACGGTCGGCCTCGTCGGAGTCACGGCCCCCGAGCGCCTTGCGCAGGCCGGTCCCGCCGTTCTCGGTGATGCCGTCGAGCTTGTCGGTCAGGCCGGTGACCCGGTCGGTCGCCGCCTCGGCCGCACGCTGGACCAGCAGCGTCAGCAGGCGCTGGCCGGAGTCCTTCAGCGCGTCGGTCGGCAGCGCATCGGTGAGCTTCGCGTCAGGCATTGCTGGTCCTCCGTCGGCCCGTGCCCTTCCGGGCCGTGCTCGTCGCGCTCTTACCCGCCGACCGGGCTGCGCTCGTGGCACCACCCGCGGCCTTCTTCGCGGTGCGGGTCGTCTTCGACCCGGCGCCGGACCCCGACCGCGTGGCACGCGCCGACGTCTCCTCGACGTCGGCGCGTCCGGCGGCCTTCGCCGAGCGCCGCCGCCGCGGGGCCGGGCGGTCGTCCTCGTCCCCGGCCCGCTCGTCGTCCTCGGAGACGTCGTCGGACAGGTCGTCGCCGTCCTCCGCCTCGTCGGCGACGGGCTCGTCGGAGACGTCCTCGTCGGACACGGGCTCGTCGTCGGCCGTGTCGTCGGACCCGGTGTCCTCGGAACCGGCGTCGTCGGCCTCGGCGCCCCGCCTGCGGCGACGGCCCACGACACCCTCGGCCGCACCCCGGGCGGACGACGCGGCGTCCGTGGCCGACGAGACGGCGTCCTCGCCCGCGCTGCGCGCCCCGGAACCGATGTCGCCGAGCGACTCCACCCGCTTGCCGACCTTGTCGGTCAGGTTGGCGACCTGTCGTGCGGCTACCGCCATCGCGGCACCCTTGCCCGCCTCCAGCAACCGGCCGCGGACCTGGTCGGTCAGCGCCGCCAGCTCGGGGGAGCTGTTGAGCAGCTTGCTGCCCTGGGCCAGCAGCTCACCCGGGCCACCGGCACGTCGACCTGCTGCCATCCCACCCAGCATCAGGGCGAGCTTCATCTTCTTCGTACGGCCCAGGAAGTAGCCGCCGGCCACCCCGAGCGCCACTCGCGCGCCGCATTTCATCTTTCCTCCTTGATCGTGACCCGCCCCGGACTCGAGATCCGAATTCGAAGATCACGAATCGGAGCGGAGTGCAGGTCGGGCCTGGGTCGCCACCAGTTACCCGAGCCAATCCGGACCCACACATTCGCGAGCCCAATCACCGATAAATGGGCCGTTCGGCCTATTCCGCCGGGCCATTTCACGCGAGTGATCGAGATTCATCCGGGTGCCGGACCGCCGAATGCCCGAACGCCTTGCTCTGGTCGAATCCGCCGCCGATCGCGGCGGCGCCGACCACGAGACCGGTCGCGTCATTCCGTCGCGCGCGCCGCGGCCACGACGATCAGCACGACGAGCGCGACCAGCAGCACGACCACCGTGATCGGGAGCAGCAGGATCGCGAGCACCAGCACGGCGACGAGCGCGGCGCGCATCCCGGGGCTCATGGCACCGATCGCGCCCTTGAACGCACCCCAGATCGGGTTCGACCCGGCCATGCCGGCCCGCACCGCGCCGAGCAGCCCGCCCATGGCCAGGCCACCGGTCGCGGCGCTGCGCTCGAACATCGCGGCGAGGTCCTCGACCTTGTCCAGGACGATCCCCGTCGTCGCGCGCAACGCCGAGCGCAGCAGTTCCTTGAGGCTGTCCTTCAGGTCCTCGACCGCCGCGGCCCGGCGTTCGGAGTCCGACGGCCGGCTGCCGTTCGTCGACACGTGCCGCGGGTCGTCGATCTCGAGTGCCGTCGTCGGCCGCATGCGTCCACCCTCCGCTGGGTGCCACCGCCCGGCTGCGGCGGCACGACGTGCCCGGTTACCCGGCACCGGGCCCGGGTTATCCGCGTCGCACGGGAATTCCGCGTCACGCGGGAACTCCGCGTCGCGCGGGAACTCCGCGCGCGGGAACTGGGCCACGACGCACGCCGTGGCCCCAGGCCCGTCCGTACCTGCCGGGCGGGACCGATGCGCGTGCCGGCCCGGCGCCACGATCCGGCGGCTCGCCGGAACCGCTCGTGGCCCGGGGCCGCGCGGTCAACCTCCCGACATGCGCTGCATCCGGCGCAGGACGTCGGTGCTCGGGAACGCGCCCTCGCGCGACTTCTGCGCCAGCAGCTCGACGTACTCGGGAACCATGTCGGGCGGGATCGACTGCTCGATCATGTCGAGCTGCGTGCCACTCGGGTACGGGTCGTCGCGGACGGTGTCGAGCAGCAGCCGGATGAACACCTCCCTCGGCGTCGCCTCGGGCTGTTCGTCGTATCCGTCCCGGTCCGTCGCGGTCATGTGCGGCTCCTGACGTCGCTGCTGTGGGCCCCGGCCCCGCCCGGGTTCCCGGGTCCGGCGACGCCCAACCGTCCGGGTCGCGCCCGGTTACGGCGACGTTCAGTGGACCGCCACGATGTCGCCGAGCCCCGACAGATCGACAGCCCGGCGGACGACCGAGCCCTCCGGCACCCGCACGTCGAACGCCACCTGCAGCAGCTCGAGCCGCGACGCCAGGGTGAACAGGACACGCAGGCCGGCGCTGTCGAGGTACTCGAGGGCGCCGAGGTCGATGGTGACCGACCGGGCCTCGTTGTCGACCATGTCGTGGATGCGCCGCTCGACCGCGCCCGCGTTCTGCAGGTCGATCTCCCCGGTGACGACGATCTCGACGGTGCCGGGCGCCGGCTCCCGGCACGTCACCTCTGCATCGGTCATGCCGTGTCCTCCCTCCGGCCCAGCGTCGTCGTGAGCACCACCTGCGTGCCACCGGGACCACGGTCGACCCGGATGTCGTCCATCAGGGCGTACATCAGTGTCGTCCCTCGGCCCCGGTTCGTCCCGCGGGGATCGCGCCACGAGCCGGTGTCGGTGACGGTGACGGTCAGCCGCGGGCCGTCGCGCTCCAGCTGGACCTCGACCGTCCCGCCACCGGGTCCGTAGGCGTGCTCGACCGCGTTCGCGCACGCCTCACCGACGGCGAGGACGAGGTCGGCGGTCTCGGCGGGCGTCGCGCCGAGCGCCTCGACGTAGGTCCGCACGGCGTGCCGGATGACCCGAAGCGACCGGGGTTCGGCCGGCTCGACGAGCGTGAGGGAGCCGCCCGTCACCGCGGCGGCCGACCGCATCACGACGAGCAGGGCCACGTCGTCGACCGCCTGGTGGTTGCCGATCATCCGACCCATCACGGTGCTGCACACCAGCTCCGCCGGGCCCGGGACGACGGCGGACATGAGCCGCTGCAGCCCGGTGTCGAGCGACTCGTGGCGGCGTTCGACGAGCCCGTCGGTGTAGAGCACGAGCCCGCCACCCGCGGGCAGGTCGACCATGGTCGTGTGCCGTCGCCGTGACCGGGTCAGGCCGATCGGCGGGTCGGCCGGCATCTCCACCAGCTCGCCGGGGTGGCCGGGGACGGCCCGGATCGGCGGCGGGTGCCCGGCCGACGACACGCGGGCGACGTCGAGGGTCGGCTCCACGACCGCGCACAGCACGGTCGCCATGACGTCGGGCTCGAAGTGCCGGGTCTGTTCGTCGAGGCGCCGGAGCATCTCCGACGGATCGTCGCTGACCAGGGCGTACGCGCGCATCGCGCTGCGCAGCCTGCTCATCGCCACCGACGCGTTCAGCCCGCGACCGACGACGTCCCCCACCACCACGCACAGTCGTCCCGACGGCAGGTCGAACACGTCGTACCAGTCGCCGCCGACGTCCCCGCCGCCCCCGGGGACGTAGCGGGCGGCGAGCTCGAGGCCCGGGACCTCGGGCAGCAGGCCGGGCAGCAGGCTGCGTTGCAGCACCGACGCGGCCGTGAGCTCGGCATGCGTCATCCGGGCCCGGGTGGCGAGCGCGATGCGATCGGCCGCGAGCTGCAGCAGCTCGGCGTCCTCGGCGGTGAAGATGCGTGGTTCGAGCGCCCCGACGTGCACGACCCCGATGACGTCCTCGCCGATGCACAGGGGGACACCGAGCAGCGAGCGGATCCCCTTCTCGCGCAGGATCGGGTTGAGGACGTTGCCGTGGTCGACCTCGGCGATGGTGACGGCCTTGCGCTCCTGGGCGACCCGGCCGGCGAAACCGCGGCCGAACGGGATCCGCACGCCCTGGCGGGTCTCCTCCTCCAGACCCAGCGCGGCCCTCGCGACGAGGAACGCCCCGGACGGCTCGAGCAGCAGCACGGCGCCGGTGTCGACCTGCAAGAGGTCGCGGACGCGTTCGAGGACCGCCTCGAGCAGCTCGTCGACGTCGAGCCGGGCGAGGTCGGAGTCGGTGAGCGCCTGCAGCCGTCGCAGCTGCTCACCGTGGGGATCCATCGGTTGCACCCCTCGCCTCCTCACGTCCACGCGCACCGTCGCCGTGGCGGACGGGAGGTGGCCCGGGGTCCCGGGCGACGATGCCGTCCCAGAGATTACGTGGAGGCGAGGTCATCGTTGGTCGCGGCCAGCCCTTCCCGCAGGCGTTCGAGGGTGCGCGCGAGCAGCCGCGACACGTGCATCTGTGAGACCCCGACCCTCGCGGCGATCTGCGACTGGGTCTGGTCGCCGAAGAACCGCAGCGTCAGGATCAGACGTTCACGCTCGGGAAGCTGTTCGATCAACGGTTTGAGCGCGATCGCGTACTCGACGTGGTCGTAGGCCTTCTCGACCGTCCCGACCCGTTCCTCGGGTGCGTCGTCGTCGTGGGTGACCGGGAACAGCGGCGTCGCCCGGCGGTCGGCCGCGGCGGCGAGCGCCTCGATGACCTCCTCGCGGTCGACGCCGAGGTGGGCCGCGAGCTCGCTCGGCCGCGGGGCGCGGCCGAGCTCCTGGGTCAGCGGGCCGGAGGCCTTGCCGATCGCGACCCCGAGGTCCTTCAGCCGCCGCGGCACCCGCATCGACCAGGTCCGGTCGCGGAAGTACCGCAGGATCTCGCCGCGGACGCACGGGATGAGGTAGCCGAGGAACTCGCCCTTCGCGCGCTCGGGGTCCCAGCGGTCGATCGCGGTGATCAGCCCGACGGTTCCGGTCTGCACGAGGTCGTCGTAGGCGGCGACCCGGTAGCCGTTGCCGTAGCGGCGGGCGAGGTGCTCGACCACCGGCAGGAACGACAGCACCAGCTGCTCGCGGATGCGCTCACGTTCGGGATCGTCGGCCGGGAGCGCGGCGTAGCGCTGCAGCAACGGCATCTGGTCGGCGTACTCGCTGGGGCCCAGCTCGGTCGGATCGGCGGCCGGGTCGGCCGTGTGGTCCGCCGCGTGGTCCGCGGCGCCGTGATCGGCGGTGCGGACGGCATCGTCGTCCACCGGCACCGGCACCGGCACCGGGCCGGCGGTCGGGCGGGCGTTGTCGAGCACGGAGCCTCCTCGAATCTGCGATCGAGAGGCAGCTGGTTGTACCTCCACCGGGACCCGGCGGCGGACCGCCCGGACACCCGTCCACGGGCCGCGGCCGATCGGGGCCGCGACCAGGCCGGGTTCCCGGCGGCGCGCGACTTCAACCGGAATCCGGGGAACTCGCGCCCGACCAGCGGCGACACGCGTGGTCACCGCCGCTCCGCCGCAACCAGCTCCTCGTCGTCGGTCCACACCGTCAGGCAGGTTCCCGCGTCGCCGGTCGCCAGGGTCATGCCCTGCGAGACCGACCGGATCAGCGCCAGCCCGTTGCCGGGGCAGGGGTGCGCGCCGGCGTCGCGCCAGTGCCCGAAGTCGGTGACCACGGCGAGCACCCGCATGCGGCCCGGCGTCGTCGCCTGCAGGGCCAGCTCGATCGTGACGCGCCCGGACGCGAAGCCCGGATAGGCGTGCTGGACGCTGTTGCTGAACGCCTCGACGACCGCGAACACCAGCTCGTCCGTCGCCGAGTCGGGCCAGCCGTTGGCGGCGAGCCAGGTCTGTAGCGCCCGCCGGACCAGGCTGACCTGCTGCGGCTGCGCGTCCAGCCCGAGATGCAGGGACTGCCGGTTCATGACGGTCATCTCCGTCCACCTGGCCGCCGGGGCTGCCGGCGGCGACGACCCCTGGTGGTAGTGCTCACCGCCGCACGGCGAGCCCGGGGCCCTCCGACTTGCCGTACTCCTCGCGCAGTGCGGGGAGCAACGTCGTGCGGGCGAACTCGCAGAAGTCCGGTTGCATCTCCCCACCGACCTCGACGAGGGCGACGTGGGTGAACCCGGCGTCGACGAAGGGACGGACCGCCTCCACGTGGGCGTCGACGTCGGGTCCGCACGGGATCGCCGCCGCGACGTCGTCGGGCCGGACGAACTGGGTCGCCGCCGCGAAGCCCGCCGTTCCGGGCAGCTCCGCGTTGACCTTCCACCCCCCGCCGAACCAGCGGAACAGCGAGTGCGCCCGGTCGGTCGCGGCGCCGGCGTCGGGGCCCCAGCTGATCGGCTGCTGCCCGATCTTGGGCAGCTCCGCTCCTGCGGCGGCGTCCCAGCCGCGGACGAGCTCGGCCTCGGGCTGCACCGCGACCATCGCGTCGGCGACGGGCGCGTACCGCTGCACCGACTGCGCCCCGGACACCGCGACGGCGAGCGGCACGCCGCCGTCGGGCAGGTCCCACAGCTTCGCGGAGTCGACCCGGAAGTGCCGGCCCTGCGTGGTCACGTACCCGCCGCCGAGCAGGTCCCGGATGATCGCGACGGCCTCGTCGAGCATCTCCTGGCGCACGTCCGCCGTGGGCCACCCGCGGCCGACCACGTGCTCGTTGAGGTTCTCCCCCGCCCCGAGCCCGAGCGCGAACCGGCCGCCGGACAGCAGCCCGACGGTCGCGGCCTTCTGCGCGACGACCGCCGGGTGGTACCGCATGATCGGGCAGGTCACGTACGTCATGAAGGGGACGTGCTCGGTGGCCGTGGCGACGGCGCCGAGCACGCTCCATGCGTAGGGGGCGTGGCCCATCTCGTCGAGCCACGGGAAGTAGTGGTCGCTCATCACCTCGAAGTCGAAGCCCGCACGCTCGGCCGCGACCGCGTCGGCGACGAGCTCGCGCGGACCGCGCTGTTCGGTCATGAGGGTGTAGCCGAACGACGTCATGGCGTCCGCCTACCCCGCCTCCGCTCGGCTATCCGCGTCCGCCGAGGTCTATCCGCTCCCGCGGTCCGGCCCGGGCAGCCGGCCGGTGGCCAGCAGTTCGGCGCGGCGCAGCAGGTCGAACGCGGTCACGGCGTCGGTCCGCCGGGCCGCCATCACGTACCCGACGGCACGCTCGATCACGACGCGGTAGTCGAGGGCGTACTGCAGCTGGCGGACGAGCTCGCCGGTGTGCCGGGCCGCCAGCGCGGAGCGCAGGCTCATCTGCAGCACCTGGGCGTAGCGGGTCAGCGCGGCGTGCTCGGAGTCGTCCCAGCGGTGCGGGCGGTCCAGGTAGACGTCGAGCGAGCCGACGACGACACCGCCGAGGCGGACCGGCACGCCGAGGACCGCGCGCACCCCGTGCCCGACGAGCACGTCCCGGCTCGCGGGCCGGCGCTGCTCGGCGGCGAGGTCGTCGGTCGCGACCGGCCTGCCGTCGACGAAGGTGTCGACGCAGGGCCCCTGCCCGGTCTCGCTCTGCACCTCCTCCAGGACGCGGCCCGGCCCGTCGGTCGCGGCCGCGTAGCGCAGCGTGTCCTGCTCGTCGGCGACCATCAGCCCGGCACCGGAGGTCCCGAAGAGGTCGACGGCCGCGGTGACGATCTCCCCCCGGCCGACCTCCTCGCGCTCCTGCTCGACCTCGGCGCACCCTCGGCCGCGGGAGCACTGTCGGCCGCGGGCGGGCCGCGACCGGCCGGGAGCGCGGTCGAGACCGCCGTCGTCGCGCTCGTGCGCGACGGGGTCCCCGGGGTCGCCTCGGTCAGCGTGACCCGCCGGGTCGGCGCGCGCCCGGCCACGGCCGCGGCGAGCGATCCGCTGGCCGAGCGCGCGGACCGGATCCAGTACGAGGTCGGCGAGAGCCCGTGCCTGCATGCGTTGACGGCCGGCGAGCCCGTGCGGCTCGACCTCGCGGCGACCGACGACCGGCGCTGGCCCGGGTTCCGCAGCCGGATGCGCGCCGAGACCGCGATCCGGTCCGTCCTGAGCCATCCGTTGCCCGACGTCGTCCCCGCGAGCCTGAACGTCTACCTGGCCACGCCGCCCCCCGGGGACGACGTCGTCGCCGCGGCTGCGGTCGCCGCGGGCCTCGTGCTGGCGGCCGCCGCGGCCCGGGACCGCGCCGACCAGCTGAGGGAGGCGTTGGACAGCAGCCGGACCATCGGCGCGGCGATCGGAATCCTGATGGTCCGCGACGGCGTGACGCGTGACGCGGCGTTCGCCGCGCTGCGTGAGGCCAGTCAGCTGCGCAACCGCAAGCTGCGCGACCTGGCCGCGGAGATCGTCGCGAGCCGAACCGGTTGACCGATCGAGGGAACCCGGAGGACTTCCATCGTGCTACGATATTTATATGTCGTGACACGACATTTCCGTGTCGAGGCGAGGAGGAACCATGTGGGAGGACGTCGCCGTCGCGCTGGCGTGCACCGGGTTCGTGATCGCGTTCGCGGTCGTCGCGCTCGAGCTGTGGACCATGGGGCGGCTCGGCGAGCTCACCGGCCGGGGCGGCACCCGTCCGGCGGACTTCGCGCCGCACCCGGAGCACGCCCCGGAGCGGTCGAGGCCGGTGCCCTGACCGCTTCGGCCACGGCCGCCCCGGCCGTCCCGGCGACACGCACGCCTCCGGGGGCCGGGGCTCCGGTCAGGCGGTGAAGCCCTTCGCCCGGCCGGAATCGTGCGGGCCCCACAGGGTCGTCGTCACCTCGCGCCGCACCAGCGGGGCGACCTCCTCGGCGAATCGGGTCAGCACCTCCTGCTGCTGCGCGTAGGGCAGCGTCGGGTTGACCGACACCGACTGCACGTCGTGCCGGAACGACTTGTGGTAGTCGACGATCTTCTCCGCCACCCGCTCCGGCGTCCCGACCAGCGCCGGCCCGTGCGCGACGGCCTCCTCGATCGTCGCGAACGACGTCACCTTGCCCGGCCGGTCGTCGCCGGCGTGCGCGGCGCGCATCTTCGCGGCGAACCCCTCGTAGATCGGCCGGTACTGCGCGACGGCCTCGGCGTCGGTGTCGGCGAGGAACAGCCCGCCCGAGCCGGAGCCGACGTAGCCGACGGCCGGGTCGTGCCCGTTGGCCACCAGCTGCTCGCGGTAGCGCTCGATCAGCACCAGGTAGTTCTCCCTGGGCTGCAACGCGTTCGCCGAGAAGATCGGATCGCCCCACCTCGCGGCGAGGTCGACCGCGACGGTGGACGTCGCCGACCCGTGCCAGATCCGGAACGGGCCGTCGAACGGGCGAGGGTGCGTCGTCACCGAGTCGAGGTCCGCGTGGTGGGTGCCCTTCCACGACACCCCTTCCTCGCGCAGCAGCCGGCGCAGCAGCTCGTAGTTCTCGGTGAGGTACTCGTACTGCTTGGCGAGCTCCAGCCCGAAGAGCGGGAAGTGCTTGTCCTCGTTGCCCTTCCCGATCACGATCTCGAGCCTGCCGCCGGAGAGCTGGTCGATGGTCGAGTAGTCCTCCGCGACGCGGACCGGGTCGAGCAGCGAGAGCACCGTCACCCCGGTCGAGAGCAGGATCCGGCTCGTGGCCTGGGCCAGCGCGCCGAGCAGCACCGTGGGTGCGGACGAGACGAACTCCCCCGCGTGCCGCTCACCGACGGCGTACGAGTCGAACCCCAGACGCTCCGCCAGCACCGCGGTCTCCACGACCCGGCGCAGCCGCTCGTGGACCGAGACGATCTCCCCGGTCACCGGGTGCGGTGTGTGCGGGACGATGTCGAGAACCTGGAACCTCATTGAACCCCTTCTCCGGTGTGGCCGGGGCGGCGGTCGACGAGCCGTGCGCTCATCGGGCCCGCGCCCACTCCCCGTCGAGCGCCCGGGAGATCCGGTTGACCGACAGCACGGTGGCGGCGATCGTCAGGCCCGGCAGCGCGCACAGCCACCACGACGTCGCCAGGTAGTTGCGACCCTCGGCGATCAGCGAGCCCCACTCCGGCGCGGGCGGCGGCGCGCCGTAGCCGAGGAACGACAGCGAGGAGATGGCGAGGATCGCCAGCCCGAACTCCAGCACGGCGAGCACCAGCACCGGGCCGGCCGCGTTGGGCAGCACGTGCCGCGCGAGCGTCACGTGCCGGCGGGTGCCGATCGCCCTGGCCGCCTCGACGTAGGTCGACTGCCGGATGCGCAGGGTCTCCGCCCGCATCACCCTGGCGAAGCTCGCGACGCTGGCCACCCCCACCGCGATCGCCACCTTCACCGTGCCGTAGCCGAGCGCGGTGATCAGCGCGAGCGAGAGCAGGATCGCCGGGATCGACAGCAGCACGTCGACGACGCGCATGAGCGCCTCGTCGACCCAGCGGCCGACGAAGCCCGCGAGCAGGCCGATCAGCCCGCCGACGACGAGCGCCACCGCGACGGCGATCAGCGTCGCCTGCAGCGACAGCGACGCGCCGTGCACGACGCGTGTGTAGAGGTCGCGGCCCAGGTAGTCGGTCCCGAACACGTGCGCGCCGCTGGGCGGGCGCAGTTTGTCGGCGACGACCCCGACGTTCGGGTCGCCCGGCGCCAGCACGCCCGGCGCGAACGCGGCGAGCAGCACCAGCGCCACGACGACCACCGCAGCGAGGAGCCCCGGTCTGCGGCCGAGGAAGCGCAGCAACCGTCGGCGCCGCTCCTTGCGCGACAACGGCTCGGACCGGGCCACGCCCGCGGGCGCGGCGGCCTCCGTCGAGTCCGGCCTGATCAGCAGCTCGGTCATGCGGTCGCCGGCACCCCCCTCGTGATCCTCGGGTCGAGCACCGGGTACACCAGGTCGACCAGCAGGTTGACGCCCACGAACACCACCGCGGAGAACAGCACGATCCCCTGGACCATCGGGATGTCCTGGACGCCGACGGCCTGCACCATGAGCCGGCCCAGTCCCGGCCGGGTGAAGACGGTCTCCACCACGACCGTCCCGGCGAGCAGGTTGCCGGCCACGTAGCCGAGCACCGTCAGCGCCGGGATGACGGCGTTGGGCAGCGCGTGGCGCAGGTGGATCGCGCCGCGCCCGACGCCCTTCGCCCGTGCGGTCTGGACGTACGCCTCGTCGAGCGCGGTCTGCAGGCTCTTCGCGAGCACCTGCGCGACCAGCGCGCCCGTCGGCAGGCCGAGCGTCACCGACGGCAGGACCAGCGACCGGAAGCCGGTCGACCCCACCGACGGCAGCAGGTGCAGGTCGAACGCGAAGATCTGCACCAGCATCAGCCCGACCCAGAACACCGGCAGGGAGACCGCCAGCGACGGGAGCGCCATGAGGCCCTGGCGCAGCCAGCGGAACCGTGTGTAGGTCGCGACGACCGCCACCACGGTGCCCAGCACGACGGCGACGAGCAGGCCGCCGAGCGCGATCTGCAGCGTGGGTGGCAACGCCGCCAGGACGGCGCTCCGCACGTCCTCGCCGGTCTGGATGGACGTGCCCAGGTTCCCGTGCAGCGCCTCCCACAGCCGGTTGCCGTACTGCACGACCACCGGCTGGTCGAAGCCGTAGCGCGCCTTGAGCGCCTCGATCGCGGCGGGCGAGAGCGGCTCGCCGTCGAGCCCGCCGCTCGCCATCGTCGTGACCGGGTCGCCGGGCAACAGGTACAGCACGGCGAAGCTGACGGTGTAGGCGGCCCACAGCACCGCGACCGCGGTGACGATGCGCCGCACCAGGTACCGGGTCACGACGGGGTCACCCGCTCGGTCGGCACGGTCACGACGTTCCCCCTATCACGACTTCCCCCGGGTCACTTCCCCCGCGCACGACGAGCTCCGTTCCTCGAACCGTCAGGCCGAATTCCACGCGTCGTGCAGCTGGATGCGCGACGACGCGTCGAACGTGACGCCGTGCACGGTCGGCCCCACCGCCAGCACCGTCGTCAGCTCGACGACCGGCACGTAGAAGCCCTGCGTGAGCAACAGCTGCTGGGCCTGGCCGACGAGCCGGGTGCGCTCGGCCGGGTCCGGCTCGCCCGCCTGGGCCACCAGCACCGGCTCGAGCGGGCTCTGCGGAATCCGGTAGAAGTTGGAGCCGGCGACCGAGAACTGGCTGCGCAGCAGGTCGGGATCGGCCCGGGTCAGGTTGCCCCACAGTGCGGTGAAGTCGCCCGCGGCCTGCTGGCTCGCCAGCTGCGCGACCGGGACCTGCTGGATCCGGATGTCGATGCCGACGGCCTTGGCCTGCTGCTGGATCAGCTCCAGCGCCGGCTGGTTGGTCCCGGCGACCGGGGCGTAGGTGACCGGGATCGTGAGCTCCTGGCCGTCCTTGGCGCGGATGCCGTCGGGCCCGGGGACCCAGCCGGCCGCGTCGAGGACGGACCGCGCCTTGGCCGCGTCGAAGACGACGAGCGCCGACTCGTCGGCGTAGGACGGCGTCGTCGAGGCCAGCACGCTGGTCGCCGCCCTGGTCTGCGACGGGAAGACCCCGCCCACGATGTCCTGGCGGTTGATCGCCAACGACAGAGCCTGTCGCACAGCGGGATCGGCGACGACGGGCTTGCTGAGGTTGAACCCGATGCCGAACACGATTCCCGGGTTGGAGCGGGCGAGCAGCTGGTCGCCGGCACCCGTCAGGGGCGCCTCGTCCTGCTGCCCGATGCTGCCGATCGCGTCGACCTCACCGGACTGCAGCGAGCCGGTCCGGACACCGGACTCCGGCACGATCGTGAACCGCAGGGTGTCGAGGTACGCCTCGCCCGGGTGGGCGAACAGCGACGAGCCCCAGTCGTAGCCCGGCCGCTTGGCGAGCGTGATCGACGCGTTCTTGACATAGCTCTGCAGCGTGAACGGACCCGAGCCGATCACACCGGCGCAGCGGTCGTCGTCGGACCTGGCGACCGAGGCCGGCGACAGGATCCCGAGGCTGTGGGTCGAGGTTGCCTGCAGGAACTGGACGTTCGGCTGGGTGAAGCTCACGGTGAGCTGCGTCGGGCTCTGCACCGTCGTCCCCGCGTACCCGGCGAGGTAGCCCTTCGCGAGCGCCGCGCGGACCCCGAGCGACGGGATGCGGTCGAAGTTGGCCTTCACCGCCGCGGCGTCGAGCGGGGTGCCGTCGGAGAACGTGACCCCGGTCCGCAGGGTGAAGGTGAAGCTCCTGGCGTCCGGGGAGGTCTGCCACGCCGTGGCCAGCCACGGCTTCAGTTCTCCGGTCCTCGGGTCCTGGTCGGTCAGCGAGTCGACCAGCTGACGCACGGAGTAGATCGTGTCGTTGCTCGCGACCTGCTGGGGGTCGACACAGCCCGCGTCGCTGCCGACGGCGAAGGTGAGCGTGCCGCCGGCCCGCGGCGGACCCGCGTCGGCCTCCGTTCCCGAGCTCCCCCCGCCGCAGGCGGCCAGCACCAGTGCGGCGGCGGCGAGGAGGGCCGGGAACATCGCTGCCCGGCGCGATCGTGCGGTCATCGGTGGTTCCTTCTTCGGGAGGGAGCGTCCCCGTCGGCGGGTGGGCCGGACGGGGCCGGTCGTGGTCGGCGGTCGGACGGGTTCGGGGTCAGGACGGCGCGTGGCCGGTGTGGTTCGCCGAGGCCCACGGGCGGGTGCAGGCCGAGGTTGTCGCGCAGGGTCGAGCCCGTGTACTCGCTGCGCATCCTGCGCCGTCGAGGGCGACGGCGAGACGGAGGTGGGCCATGAGGTGACCTCTCGTGCACGAGCGTGGACGGGCCAGGGTCGTCAGACCCGACAGACCGCTCCGGCCGTGCGCTTGAGGTCGACGTGCAACCGCCGCACTCCCAGGAACATCGCATCCTCCATCGCTCCCGGCTTTAGCACCCGCACCCGCTCGGGCGGGGGGTTGCTGCGGCGTCGTCGAGCCAGGTCTCTCGGCCGCTCTGGATGGTGTGTCCCCGGAGGAACTTCTGCACTCTACGTACATGGACGCGGGCGGCGTCAATCCTCCGGGCGACGATGTGACACACACGGACCGAAACGCGGTGTCGACGGGATCGACCTGTCCGAACACCGCGGCCCCGATCCCATTCCGCAGGACGATTCGGGATGCGGTCGCCGATGCGCCGGACATTCGGCTCGGGACGCGACGGCCCCGTCGGCGGCCGGGCGCCTGCCCGGCCGCCGGCGTCGCGGCGCCCGCCGCGGGCGGGATCAGGGTCGTGTGGGCTCGCCGGGCACGGCCGGGGTGCTCGGCGCGCCGGCCGGGCCGGTGGGCCGCGGCGGCTGCAGCGCCGGCGCGCGCCGCAACGCCGCGCGGGCGATCGCGAGCTCGTGCGCGACCTCCGCCGCGATCAGCTCGACGTGCAGCGCACCCGCGTCCGGGTCACCGAGCAGCGCCCGGTTGCGTTCCAGGAGCGACTCGAGGCCGTCGAGCAGCCGGGCGGCGATGTGCGCGCGGCGCCGCTCCCGTGGCGAGGGCTCCGCGGAGATCGAGCGGGCAGGTGCGGGCAGGGTGTGGATGGGCGGGGTGTGAGTGGGCGGGGTGTGAGTGGGCGGGGTGTGAGTGGGCACGGCGTCGACGGACATGGCGTTGCTCCGATGTCGGGAGGGGTGACCGGGGGGGCGGGCGGGGTCACCGACAGAGCGCGGCCTCCGTGCGTCCGAAGTCGACGTGACGACGCCGCGACAACGCCGGCCGGGTGCCGTCCATGACGTCCTCCATCGACCCCGGCGGGAGCACCCGCACCCGCACGGGGCGGGGGGTTGCTGCGGCGTCGTCGAGCCGGGTCTCTCGGCCGCTCTGGATGGGTCTGCTGCCACTGTAGGCAGCGAGGCCCGCGGGGTGTCAATACCGGAGTGTCGATACGGAGCCGCCGGCGACGGGATGCAGCGGCGGCCGACGGGGAACAGGCTTAAGCGCCGCCGAGCCGGGTATGGACCGATATGCCTGCCGTCGTCCACGGGTCCGCGCGGACCCCCGTCCGCACCGAGGACCGCACGTGATCCTTCTCTGTCCTCCCGGGGTGTACAAGGCCCAGTCCGACACCCACCTGCTCGCCGGCCGCGTCGCCCAGCTCGCACACGGGCGGCACGTCCTCGACCTCGGCACCGGAACCGGGGCGCTCGCGCTCACCGGCGCGCGGGCCGGGGCGCAGTCCGTGACCGCCGTCGACCTCTCCCGACGCTGCGTCGCCACCACGCGGCTGAACTTCCTGCTGCACCGCACACCCGTCCGGGTCCACCGCGGCGACCTGTACGAGCCGGTGCGCGGCCGCCGGTTCGGGCTGATCGTCGCCAACCCGCCGTACGTGCCGTCGGAGACCTCGGTCCTGCCCCGGCACACCCGCGGCCGCAGCTGGGACGCGGGCCCGACCGGGCGCGCGATCCTCGACCGGATCTGCGACGGCGCGCCCGAGCACCTCGAGGACGACGGCACGCTGCTGCTGGTGCACTCCGCGGTGTGCGGCCCCGAGCGCACGCTCGAGCGGCTCGCCGCCGCCGGGCTGGCGGCCGACGTCGTCGACCGCGCGCGCATCCCGTTCGGGCCGGTGATGCGCTCGCGTGCCCAGCTGCTCGAGCGCAGCGGTCTCATCGAGCCGGGCGCACACCTCGAGGAGCTGGTCGTCGTCGAGGCCCGTCGTGGTTGAGCACCGGCTCGGGCGGCCGGAGCCGACCCGCATCGTGCTGACCGAGGAGGGCCCGGCTCTGGTCAGCGGCCCGGTCGAGCTGGAGCTGCCCGACGGGTCGCGGGTGCGCTCGGACCGCGCCGTCACCGCCGTGTGCCATTGCCGCCGCAGCAAGCGCTACCCGATCTGCGACGCGAGCCACCGGCGCAAGGTGCGACAGGAAGGACGTGAGGCATGACCGGGACGCTGGACCGCCCCCGTACCGCGGCGCCCGAGCTGCCCACGCCGCGCGGACCGCTGTCCGGGGCCGTCGTCGCCGCGTTGCGCGGCGATCCGGTCCCCGCCGTCGACACCGCGGACGCCGACCCCTACGGCGACGACCTGCAGCTCGCGCTGCACTGCTGCTACGAGCTGCACTACCGGGGGTTCGCCGGCGTCGACGACGACCGCGAGTGGGACCCGGCGGTCCTCGGCCTGCGCCGGGAGCTGGAGCAGGTCTTCCTCGCGGCGCTGCGGGCCGACGTCGAACCGGGCGACGACGTCGCCGCCGAGGTGGAGTCGTTGCTCGTCGAGCCGGTGGGGCCGGGGGTGCGCGGGGTGTCGCACCACCTGCAGCGCGACGGGACCCTCGGGCAGCTGCGCGAGTACGTCGCGCACCGGTCGATCTATCACCTCAAGGAGGCCGACCCGCAGGCGTGGGTGATCCCGCGGCTGTCGGGGCCGGCGAAGGCGGGCCTGGTCACCGTCGAGCACGACGAGTACGGCTCGGGACGTCCCGAGCGCATGCACTCCACGCTGTTCGCGGAGATGATGGTCGAGATCGGGCTGAGCGACGCGTACGGCGCCTACGTCGAGCAGGCCCCCGGCGCCACACTCGCCGAGGTGAACCTCATGACCCTGTGCGGGCTGCACCGCGGGCTGCGGGGCGCGTCCGTCGGGCAGTTCGCGATGGTCGAGCTGACGTCGTCGCCGGGGTCCGAGCGGCTGGTCAAGGCCATGCGCCGGCTGGGCTGCGGGCCCGCCGCGATCCGGTTCTACGACGAGCACGTCGAGGCCGACGCGGTGCACGAGCAGGTCGTGCGGCGCAGCGTGCTCGACCCGCTGCTGGCCGCGGAACCGGAGCTGGCGGCCGACGTCGTCTTCGGGATCCGCGCGAGCTCGCTGCTCGCGGAGCGGATGGGCGAGCACCTGCTGGGGTGCTGGGAGCGCGGCACGACGAGCCTGCGCACCACCCCCGCCGGGTCCGCGGGCTGACAGGTGTCGGTCGAGGTCGAGCCTGTCGACGCGGGGTTCTGGGACGACGGCGCGGACCTCGCGGCGTGCCTGCGCGAACCGGTCCCCCGCATCCCGCCGCACTTCGGCTACGACAGCATCGGCTCGCAGCTGTTCGAGGAGATCACCGAGCTGCCCACGTACTACCTCACGCGGGTGGAGCGGACGCTGCTCGGCCGGCACGCCGCCGAGGTCGCCGCGGCGCTCGACACCCCCCGGCTCGCGGAGCTGGGCAGCGGCAGTGCCCGCAAGACCCGGCTGTTGCTCGCGGCGTGCCTGCGTCGTCGGCCGACGACGTACCTGCCCATCGACGTGAGCCGGGAGATGCTGGAGCGCAGCGCGGCCGACCTGACCGCGGCCCTCCCCGACCTCGACGTGCGCGGCCTCTGGGGCCGCTACGAGGCGGGACTCGCCCAGCTGCGTGCCGACGGCGAGCCCGTGTGCGTGGCCTTCCTCGGCAGCAACGTCGGCAACTCGACGGCCGCCGAGCGCGAGGCGCTGTTCGGCGCGGTCGCGGCGGCGCTGCGGCCCGGCGACGGACTACTCGTCTCGGCCGATCTCACCAAGTCGACCGAGACGCTCGAACGCTGCTACAACGACCCTCCCGGCCATGACGTGTTCCGGCGGTTCCGGCTCAACCACCTGAGTCATCTCAACTCGCGCTTCGGTGCCGACTTCCGCACCGAGCTGTTCGAGCCCCGCGCTCGGGTGGTGGGTCCGGTGGTCGAGGGGCTGCTGCACGTCCTGGACGACCACGTCGCGACGCTACCGGCGCTCGACGTCTCGCTGACGCTCCGCCGCGGGGACGCGATCAACGTCGGCTTCTCCGCGAAGTTCGAGCCCGGTCCGCTCGCGGCCGAGCTGGCCGGCCACGGCATGGCCCTCCAGGACCGGTGGATCGACCACCGCCACCGCTACGGCATGTTCCTGTTCCGCCGGACGGACTGAGGACACCTCGGCCACCGGCGACCGCGCCGGTGGGCAATTCCGGTCTCCGTGGGCGGTTTCGACCGGTGTCGCGCGGGCAGACGACAGGAACCGTCCGGAGTGACGGGTCATCGCGCGCGGCCGAGACGGTGCCGCGCCTCCCCCGCTCGATTCCCGAGGAGCACACGTGTTTCTGCACCGCCAAGAACTGCAGTTCAAGTCGACACCGAACAAGCCCGACGCCGTGTACGCCCGCAAGCTCCAGGAGGTGCTGGGCGGGCAGTACGGCGAGATCACCGTCGCGATGCAGTACATGTTCCAGGGCTGGAACATGCACACGCCGGGCAAGTACCGCGACCTCGTCTTCGGTGTCGCGTCCGAGGAGATCGGGCACGTCGAGATGCTCGCCACGATGATCGCCCAGCTGCTGGAGAAGGCCCCGCTGGGCATCACCGAGGACGCCGTCCAGGACGACCCGACGGTCGCCGCCGTGATCGGCGGCACCGACGTGCAGCACGCCATCGTCGCCGGTGCCGGCGCGCGGCCCGTCGACAGCAACGGCAACCCGTGGCAGGGCAGCTTCATCACCGCCAGCGGCAACCTGCTCGCCGACTTCACCGCCAACGCCAACGCCGAGATGCAGGGCCGCGTGCAGGTCGCACGGCTCTACCACATGACCGACGACGCAGGTGTGCGCGAGCTGCTGTCGTTCCTGCTCGCCCGCGACACCATGCACCAGAACATGTGGCTGGCCGCCGCGGCCGAGCTGCAGGAGGAGGGCGCGGAGACGATGCCGACGCCCGGCAACTTCCCGCAGTCGAAGGAGTTCACCGAGGTCAGCTACCAGTACCAGAACTTCAGCGACGGCGCGCAGGCCTCCGAGGGCCGCTGGGCCAAGGGCCCCAGCGTCGACGGGCACGGCGAGTTCACCTACCACGACGGGCCGACGACGACCGCCCCGATGCCGCCACCCACCCACCCCGACAGCCGCCTGTACGGCACGACGGAGCTGCCGAACACGGTCGAGAAGGTCGCGGGTCTGGCACAGGACAAACTGAACAAGGAGTGACGGCTGCCGGCGCGGCGGCAGCGGCTGCGCCGGCCGGCGCGGCGCGCCACCACCGGGACACCCGGTGAGCGCGTCGCGTCGGCCCGGCCCCGGCCCGACCGGCCGCGTCGAGCCGGTACGCCCCGTGCCGCGTCGGCGCGGTGTGCGCCGCTAGGCGTCCGCCCGGCCGCGGACCGCGAACCGCAGCGTGAACGGGTCGAGGCCGCCCGGCAGCGGGCGTCCCGGCACGAGCAGGCCCGCGGGGCGCACGGTCAGGTCGAGGTCACCGACGAGCGTCGCCAGCATCGTCGACGCCGTCAGCAGGACGAGCTCGCGGCCCGGGCAGTGCGCGGGCCCGGCGCTGAAGGGGACGATCGCCGGGTCCGCGTCGTGGGTCCCGTCCAGCCAGCCGTCGGGGCTGAACCGACGCGGCGCCCGGCCAGCGCGACGACCCGGCGCCTGCGGGCGATCACCCCCTGGGCGACGATCGGACCGACGGCCAGCGCCAGCACCCGGGCGGTGTCGGCGGCGGAGGCCTCGGGCAGCGCGGGCAGTGCCCCGGGCCCGGGGTCGGCCGGCGGGTCGCCCGCCGTGCGCGCGGAGGAGTGCGTCATGCCCGGTGCGTACCCGGGCCGGCGCGGGACATCCCCCGCCGACCGCCCGGCGTCCTTCGACTCGTCGTGCCGATCCACCGCTCGACCGTTGGCGCGCACGTCTGGTCCAGGGGCATCGTCGCTCCCTGCGCAGCCGCGCTCCCCGGCGACGGCGGGTGAGGGTCTCCCGCCGCGTTCACGTGCTCAGTCCGTGGACAGGGCCTCGGTGAGCATGCCGGTGTCGGCGTCGTCGAGGCTGCGGGCGACGTCGGCGAGGCTGATGACCCCGACGACGCGGGTGCCGTCGATCACCGGCACGCGGCGCACCTTGTGCGCCACCATGGTGCGCATCAGCTCGGCGACGTCGTCGTCCGCGCCGACCGTCACGGCCTCGCCCTGCGCGAGCTCCCCGGCGCGTACCGCCAGTGGGTCCTTCCCCGCCGCGATCACCTTGGTGACGATGTCGCGGTCGGTGAGCATCCC
Source organism: Pseudonocardia sp. D17 (assembly GCF_036984265.1). Classification (NCBI taxonomy): domain Bacteria; kingdom Bacillati; phylum Actinomycetota; class Actinomycetes; order Pseudonocardiales; family Pseudonocardiaceae; genus Pseudonocardia; species Pseudonocardia sp. D17. The sequence continues at coordinate 118,568 of NZ_BPRG01000113.1, forward strand.
GACCAGCTGGTCGTCGACGCCGCAGATCGGCAGCGCCCCGACGCCGGCGTCGGCCAGCTTGGTGGCCGCCTCGCGGACGGGCTCGTCGCCGCGGACGAACGTGACGTTCGTGGTCATGATCTCGCGCGCGGTGGGCATCCCGCTCCCCTCTCGTCGCGTCGCCCGTGGTGGGCGAGGCGCATCCGGTCCCGCTCCCGGTTACCCGGTCCCCCGCCGGGACACACGCCGCGCGACTCCCGTGGGCCGGTACTCGCCGGCCGGTTTCCCGACCGCCCAACCCGGCAGGCGTCCTGCCGCGACGGCTCCGCGGTCATGGCGCTGCTCGCGCCGGTAACCCCCACGAGGGCGGGATCCTCCGGTTCGGAATCGCCGATCACACGCCGTCGCGGGCAGGCATGAGCAGGGTCTTCACCATCCCGTCGCGCTTTTCCTGGAACGTCGCGTATGCGTCCGATGCGGACTCCAGCGGCAGCCGGTGCGTCGCGAAGTCGTCGACACCCAGCGGGTCGCCCTCGGTCAGCAGGGGCAGGATCTCGGGGACCCAACGGTGCACGTTGGCCTGGCCCATCCGCAGCTGGATCTGCTTGTCGAACATGGTCAGCATCGGCATCGGGTCGGCCATCCCGCCATAGACACCGGACAGCGAGATCGTGCCGCCGCGGCGGACGGCGTCGATCGCGCTGTGCAGGGCGCCGAGCCGGTCGGTGCCCACGGTCATCATGAGCTTCGCGGCGAGCGCGTCGGGCAGCATCCCGGTGACCTGCTGGGCGAGCTTGCCCACGGGCGAGCCGTGCGCCTCCATCCCGACGGCGTCGATCACGGCGTCGGCGCCGCGCCCGCCGGTGAGGTCACGGACGGCGTCGCCGAGCCGGCCGTCCAGCGAGCTCAGGTCGACGACCGTCGTGCCGCGCGCTGCGGCGCGGTCCAGCCGCTCCGGGACGAGGTCGGCCCCGATGACCTGCGTCGCCCCGAGGTGGCGGGCCACCCGGGTGCACATGTCACCGATCGGGCCGAGACCGAGGACCAGCAGGGTGCCGCCGGGGACGACGTCGGCGTAGCGGACCGCCTGCCACGACGTCGGCAGCACGTCGGAGAGGTACACGAAGCGGTCGTCCGACGGCCCGTCGGGCACCGCGATCGGCAGCGTGTTGCCGAACGGGACGCGCAGGTACTCGGCCTGCCCGCCCGGCACCTGGCCGTAGAGCTTGGTGTAGCCGAACAGCGACGCCCCGGTCCCGTCCTCGTGGACCTGCGTCGTCTCGCACTGCGAGTACAGCCCGTGCCCGCACATCCAGCACGTGCCGCACGAGACGTTGAACGGGATGACGACGCGGTCGCCGACGGACAGCTTCGTGACCTCCGGACCGACCTCGACGACGCGTCCCATCGGTTCGTGACCGAGGATGTCGCCCTCGTCGAGGAACGGCCCGAGGACCTCGTAGAGATGCAGGTCGGACCCGCAGATCCCGGTCGAGGTGATCTCGACGACGACGTCGTCGGGCGCCTCGATCTTCGGGTCGGGGACCGTGTCGACGCGGACGTCGCGTCGGCCGTGCCAGGTCACTGCTCGCATGGGTCTCCTCCGGGAGGTCGACGAGGTCGTGGGGCTCGGCCCCGCCCTACCCGGCAGCGGGGCGGACAAACGGGCACGGGCAGGTTTGGCCGGGCCGCGGCGGGCCACCCGCGGACCATGCGTGTCGTCGTGACCGGTGCGACCGGAAACCTGGGCGCGGGCGTGCTGCGCGCGCTGGCCCGCGAACCCGGCGTCGGCTCGGTGGTGGGCGTCGCCCGCCGGCCGCCGCCCGATCCGGGCCCCGGCGTCGAGTGGGTGCGCGCCGACGTCGCCCGCGACGACCTCACGGACGCGTTGCGGGGTGCCGACGCGCTCGTGCACCTCGCCTGGCTGTTCCAGCCCACCCACGACCCCGTCCTGACCTGGCGGGTCAACGTGCTGGGCACGCTGGCGGTGCACCGGGCGGCGGCCGAGGCCGGGGTGTCGACGGTGGTGCACGCGTCATCGGTCGGTGCGTACTCACCGCGACCCGACGCGGACGGGAGCACCGCGGACCATCCCGTCGGCGAGGACTGGCCGACGCACGGCTGGCCGGGCGCCGCCTACACCCGGGAGAAGGCCTACCTGGAACGGGCGCTCGACGGCTGGGAGGCCGAGCACCCCACGATCCGCCTGGTGCGGCTACGCCCGTCGTTCGTGTTCGGCCGGGAGCCCGCGGTGGAGCAGCGCAGGCTCTTCGCCGGGCCCTTCGTCCCGCAGTCGCTGGTGCGACCCGGGCGGATCCCCGTGCTGCCCGACGTGCCCGGCCTGCGGTTCCAGACCGTGCACTCCGACGACGTGGGCGAGGCCGTCCGGCTGGCGCTGCTCGGTGACGCCCGCGGCCCCTTCAACCTCGCCGCGGACCCCGTCGTCGACACCAAGGCCCTCGCGGGGCTGCTGCGCGCCCGGCTCGTGCCGGTGCCCAGGGCGGCCGTCCGGGCCGGCCTGGCCGCGGCGTGGTACCTACGGCTCGTCCCGGCCTCCCCCGGCCTGTTCGACGCCGTGCTGCGGCTGCCCGTCATGGACACCGCCCGGGCGCGCGACGTGCTCGGCTGGACGCCGCGGCGGTCGTCGACCGAAGCGCTCTCGGCGTTCCTCGACGGCCTGGCCCGGCCGACGGGCGGGCCCACCCCCAGGCTGAGCCCGGATGCGGGTGGCCCCGCCCGCGCCGGCGAGATCGCGTCGGGGGTCGGTGGCCGGCCCTGACCGCGGGGTAGCGGCATACCGGACGGACCGCGCCGCAACGCGTCCGCGGCCAGGACACCCCTACCCGGGCAGGCCGTCCAGGAGGTCCTCGATCGTGATCGGGGTGTGCCGCACCCGGACGCCCGTCGCGTTGTACACGGCGTTGGCGACCGCGGCGGCCATGCCGACCACCCCGATCTCGCCGATGCCGCGCGCGCCGACGGGGTTGTGCAGCGTGTCCGGATGCTGCACGAAATGCACGTCGACCTCGGGGATGTCGGCGTTGACCGGGAGCAGGTAGCCGGCCAGGTCGCCGTTGGCGAGCCGGCCGTCGCCCTCGATCTCCAGCCCCTCGTGCAGGGCCGCCGAGACGCCCCAGATCATGCCGCCGCGCAGCTGGCTGCGGGCGGCCTGGTCGTTCACGATGCGACCGGCGTCGAACACCCCGAGCATCCGCGACACCCGTGCCTCACCCGTCCACCGGTGCACCCTGACCTCGCAGAACTGGGCCCCGAACGAGCTGAAGGAGTGCTTCGTCAGCTCCTCCCCGGGGCCCGACGAGCCGACGGCGGAGATCGCCTCCCGGCCGAGCGCGGCCAGCAGCTCCCCGAACGTCATCGACCGTCCGCCGCCCAGGACCCGGCCGTCGGCGTAGGTCACGTCCTGTCCCGCGAACGGCGCGCCCGGCGCGCTCGCGAGCGACTGCAGCTCCTCGAGCACCGCCGAGGCCGCGGCCACGATCGCCGACCCCACGCTCGCCGTGGCCGTCGACCCGCCGGACATCCCACCGGGCGGGTAGGCGGACAGGCCCAGCCGCGGCGTGATCCGCTCCGTTCCCACGTCCAGGGCCTCGGCCCCGAGCAGCGCCATCACCGTCAGCAGGCCGGTACCGGGGTCGGAGCCGCCGACCGAGACCAGCGCCGTGTCGTCCGCCCGCAGGGTGATCTCGGTCGTGGTCGGGAACCGCAGCGCCGGGAACACCGCCGTCGCGGTGCCCATCCCGACCAGCCAGTCGCCGTCCCGCGTGCCGGTGGGCGTCCGGCGCGACCAGCCGAAGCGCTCGGCGCCGATCCGGTAGCAGTCGTCGAGGTACTTGCTCGACCACTGCAGGTCGCTGCCGGCGGGGCCGAGGGAGCCGTTGCGCAGCCGCAGCTCGATCGGGTCCATGTCCAGCGCGACGGCCAGCTCGTCCATCGCGCTCTCCAGCGCGAACGACCCGGGCGCCTCGCCAGGCGCGCGCATGAACGTGGTCCGGGGAATGTGCAGCGGCACCACCTTCTGGCTGACCGCCAGGTTCGGGGTGCGGTAGGCCACCCTCGACGCGGCCGAGGTGGGCTCGACGAACGACCGGTCGGTGTCGGCGCTGCACCAGGAGTCGTGGCGCACGGCGATCAGGGTGCCGTCGCGATCGGCGCCCAGTGTGATCTCCTGCAGCGTCTCCGGGCGGTTCGCGGTCGCGGTGAAGACCTGCTCACGGCTCAGCGCCGCCTTGACCGGCCTCCCGAGGGCCCGGGAGGCCGCCGCGGCCAGGAACGCCGGGACGGACGTACGTCCCTTGCCCCCGAACGCACCGCCCACGAACGGGTTCACGGTGTGCACGGCCGACGGATCCACGTCCAGGGCGGCCGCGAGGTCCGCCTGCTGCACGAAGGCTCCCTGGTTGCCGCTGTAGACGGTGAGACCGTCGGCGTCCCAGTGCGCCACGGCGGAGTGCGGCTCCATCGCGGCGTGGTTCTGGGTGGGCGTGGAGTACCGGCCCTCGACGACGACCGGGCTGCCCGCCAGCGCGTCCTCGATCGACTCCACCCCGTCGGCGAGGACGACCTGGGTCGAGGGCTCCCCGTCCAGCCCTGGCGGCGCCTCCTCGGCCAGGTCGAGGTTGTCCGCCAGCGACGTGCGGGCAGGCCGTTCGTCGTAGGTCACCTCGACGAGCGCGCTCGCGTCCCTGGCCTGCTCGTAGGTCTCCGCCACGACGAAGGCCACCGGCTGGCCGTGGTGGGTGACGCTGCGGTCCTGCAGCGGCACCCAGGTGTCGCCCAGGATCGGGGTCGAGGGGGTGCGCAGCGTGAGCGGGTCGAACGGCGACCAGACGGCGACGACCCCGGGCGCGGCCTGCGCCGCGGCCACGTCCATCGCCACGATCTCGCCGTTCGCGATCGTGCTGGTCACCACGTAGCCGTGCAGCATGCCGGGCAGGTTGTGGTCCGACCCGTAGCGTGCCCGGCCGGTGACCTTGAGGGGTGCGTCGATCCGCGTGGTGGTCGTCATCCTCGGCTCCCGGTCGGTTCGTCCTGGGTCAGTTCGCAGAGGGCGCGGACGACGGTCCGACGCAGCAGCGCGACCTTGAAACCGTTCGCGGACAGCGGCTCCGCGCCGTCCGCGGCGAGTGCCGCGGCGTCCTGGAAGGCGTCCTCGGTCACCGGCGCCCCGCGCAGGGCCGTCTCGACTGCGGTCAGGCGCCACGGCACGGTCGCGACGCCGCCGACCGCCACGCGGGCGTCGACGACGTGGGCGTCCCGCACGTCCAGCGCGACCGCCGCCGAGCACAGGGCGAACTCGTAGGACTGCCGGTCCCGCACCTTGACGTAGGTCGAGTTCACCGCCCAGTCCAGCCGGGGCACCACGATCTCGGTGATCAGCTCACCGGGCCGCAGGTCGTTCTCGACGTGCGGGGTGTCGCCGGGCACGCGGTAGAAGTCGCGCAGCGCCACCATGCGGGTCCCGGCCGCGCTCGCGAGGGTGATCTGCCCGTCGAGCGCGACCAGCGCGACGGCCACGTCGCTCGGATGCGTCGCGACGCACGCCTCGCTGGTTCCGAGCACCGCGTGCATCCGGTTGGCCCCCGAGCGCGCCGGGCAGCCACTGCCGGGATCGCGCCGGTTGCACGCCGTCGTCACGTCGCGGAAGTAGCTGCACCGGCTGCGCTGCATCAGGTTCCCGCCGATGCTGGCCATGTTGCGCAGCTGCTGTGATGCGCTCTGCAGCAGCGCGCGGGAGATCACCGGGTACACCCCCGGGTGCCGCGCGACGTCGCTCATCCGCTCCAGCGCGCCCAGCCGCAGCCCGTCGGCGGTGTCGATGCCCCGCAGCGGCAGCGCGTTGATGTCCTGGACGTGGCGGGGGGTCAGGACGTCGAGCTTCATCAGGTCGACCAGCGTCGTCCCCCCGGCCAGGTAGGTGCCCGCGCCCGCGACGGCATCGTCGACGCTCGTCGGGGCGGTCAGCTCAAACGACTGCATCGGCCCCCCTCGCCTGCTCGATCGCGGCCACGATGTTCGGGTACGCCGAGCAGCGGCAGAGGTTGCCGGACATGAACTCGCGGACGTCGTCCACGTCCTGCTCCACCGCGGCGACGGCCGACATGATCTGCCCGGACGTGCAGAAGCCGCACTGCAGCGCGTCCTGGTCGACGAACGCCTGCTGGACCGGGTGCAGTGCGTCGCCGGTGGCGAGCCCGTCCACGGTGGTCACCGGCTCGCGCACGGTCGTGGCCAGGGTCAGGCACGACAGCACGGGGCGGCCGCCGACGTGCACGGTGCACGCGCCGCACTGGCCGCGGTCGCATCCCTTCTTCGGCCCGGTCACGTCGAGCCGCTCGCGCAAGGCGTCGAGCAGCGTGACACCGGGCGCCACGTCGAGGTTCTCGGTCCTGCCATTCACTTCGAGTGAGATGTCCACTGAGGTTCTCTTCCTCGCCGGGCGGCGCGAGGCGGTGACCCGGCATCGGATGGTGCTGGCTCGTCAGTCCGTAGGATGGGAACCGGATAATGATCCGGTCCTGCGGACGACAGTAGCGGATATCTATCCGGTCGGCGAGCGTCCTGTCCGGGACGTCCCCTGTCGTGAATTAGAGTTCGCTGCGACCGGCCGGGAGGTGACCATGACGGGGGCCGTCAACCTGAGGCGCGCGGACACCCGGCGCAACAACGAGCGCATCCTGGCCGCGGCGGCGGCATCGCTCGCCGACACGGGCGAGCTGTCCTTCAACGCCATCGCCAGGACGGCAGGGGTGGGCGTCGGCACCGTCTACCGGCACTTCCCCACCCAAGGGGCCCTCGTCCTCGCCGTCTACCGGCACGAGGTGCAGCAGATACTCGACGCGGTCCCCATCCTGCTGCAGGAGAAGTCCCCGCCGGAGGCGTTCCGGACATGGACCACCGACCACCTCGCGCGCTACATGATGACCAAACGGGGCCTGGCCGACGCCCTGCGCGCCGCCACGAACGCCGACGACGAGGACGTCCCGGGCAAGGCCTACGAAGCCATGGTCGGTGCCGTACGGACCCTGCTCGAGGCCAACGTCGAGGCCGGCACCGTCCGCCCCGGCCTCGACCCGGAGACCGTCGCGCGCGGCCTGGGCGGGTTGTTGTTCCTCGACCCGCGGGGCGACTGGCGCGGCCAGACCGAGGCGCTCGTCGACCTGCTGTGGCGGGGTATGCGCCCGGGCGACTGACGCCGGGCGGTACCCGTCCCGCTCAGCCCCGGCGATACCCCGACCGTCCCGGGCCGGACCGGTCGAGCGCTGGATCACCGCCTGCGACCTGATGCCCGCCGTCGACACGATCGTCACGGCCACCGCGTCCGGGGTCCGGGGGCCGTGACCGCGGCGGCGGTCGGCGGAGGTCTGCGGTCACCGGGCCGAGGGCCTCCGCGACCCGCCCTCTCGCGGTCGCGTCGACCCCGCGGCGACCGGACCACACGTGGGGACGCATCGTCTGCCCCGCTCCCGACGCCCTCGTCCTCGCGGCCGCGGACCTCGACGGTCCCGCGCTCGCGGCGCTGCCCGGCGCCGACGCCGACGACGGCGGGGGCGGGATGCACCTGGCCGACGCGGTAGCGACGCCGGTCGTCGTGCTGTTCTCCGGGACCGAACAGGTCGAGCAGTTCCGCCCTCGAGGAGTACCGTCCTCGGTGCTGCAGGTCGCGACGGTGTGCAGTCCGTGCCGCCAGTTCGTCTGTCCGTTCGGGCTGCCCTGCCTGGACCTGCCCTCCGCGACGGTCGTCGCCGAGGCGCTGCGGCACGCCGCGGACCACGACGACCGGGCGGGGTTTGCCGCCCGGCCTGCCGGGTATACACCGCGCCGCCCGCACCCCGGCGACGGCCACGACGAGGAGGAGCTGTGGAACCCAGCGCGACACTCGCCCCCTTCATCGCGTGGCTGGCCACCAGGGAGGAGGACGAACACGTGCGGCGCCGGCACCGCACGATCGTCGAGCACTACCTCGTGTGGAGCCGCACCGAGGCCGGCCCGCTCGCCGACCGCCGGGCCCGCTACCTCGCCCAGCAGACCAACCGGGGCGGCCGGAGCGAGCACGTCACGGCCGCGCTGGCCCGGTTCGACGAGTTCTGCGCGATCCTCTCCGCCACGTCCCTCCCGGAGCGCTGACATGACCCGAACCGACCCGCCGCCGGCCGCCGTCCTCCAGCCCTCGCGCCCGGCTCCCCCGGCGCCGCCTCGTCGGCCCAAGGGTTCGCGCATGCTGCACATGCTGCGCACGACCGACCCCAAGGACATCGCGTTCCTCTACCTCACGACGGCGTTCGCGTTCTTCCTCGCGGGCGGGGCGATGGCGCTGCTGATGCGCGCCGAGCTTGCCCGCCCCGGGCTGCAGTTCCTGTCGGCGGAGCAGTACAACCAGCTGTTCACGATGCACGGCACGATCATGCTGCTGCTGTACGCGACGCCGATCCTGTTCGGCTTCGCCAACTACATCCTGCCGCTGCAGATCGGCGCCCCCGACGTCGCGTTCCCGCGGCTGAACGCCTTCTCCTACTGGGCATTCCTGTTCGGTGGGCTGATCGTGATGTCCGGGTTCCTCACCCCCGGCGGCGCCGCCGACTTCGGCTGGTTCGCCTACGCCCCGCTCAGCGACGTCGTGCACTCCCCCGGCATCGGCGCGGACCTGTGGATCACCGGCCTGGCCCTCGCGGGGCTGGGGACGATCCTCGGCGCCGTCAACATGATCACGACCGTCATCTGCCTGCGGGCCCCCGGGATGACGATGTTCCGGATGCCGATCTTCACCTGGAACATCTTCTTCACCTCGATCCTGATCCTCATCGCGTTCCCGGTACTCACCGCGGCCCTGCTGGCCCTGCTCGCCGACCGGCAGCTGGGGGCACACGCGTTCGACCCGGCCAACGGCGGCGCGATCCTGTGGCAACACATGTTCTGGTTCTTCGGCCATCCCGAGGTCTACATCGTCGCGCTGCCGTTCTTCGGCATCGTGACCGAGGTCTTCCCCGTCTTCAGCCGCAAACCCGTGTTCGGCTACAAGGGCCTCGTCTACGCGAGCGTGGCGATCGCCATGCTGTCGGCGGCGGTCTGGGCACACCACATGTTCGCCACCGGCGCGGTGCTGCTCGCGTTCTTCTCCTTCACCACGTTCCTCATCGCGATCCCGACCGGGATCAAGTTCGTCAACTGGATCGGCACGATGTGGAAGGGCAAGCTGACGTTCGAGACGCCGATGCT
>NZ_BPRG01000113.1:127790-138144 GCF_036984265.1 Pseudonocardia sp. D17
GCCCTCGGCTTCCTCGCGACGTTCCTGTTCGGCGGCCTCACCGGCATCCTGCTGGCCTCACCGCCGCTGGACTTCCACGTCTCCGACACCTACTTCGTGGTGGCCCACTTCCACTACGTGCTGTTCGGGACGATCGTGTTCGCGACGTTCTCCGGGATCTACTTCTGGTTCCCGAAGATGACCGGCCGGATGATGGACGAGACGCTGGGCAAGGTGCACTTCTGGCTGACGTTCGTCGGGTTCCACACGACGTTCCTGGTGCAGCACTGGCTGGGCAACGAGGGCATGCCGCGCCGCTACGCCGACTACCTGCCGACCGACGGGTTCACCACGCTGAACACGGTCTCCTCGATCGGCGCCTTCATCCTGGGCGCCTCGACGCTGCCGTTCCTGTGGAACGTGTTCCGTTCCTACCGCTACGGGCGAGTGGTGACCGTCGACGACCCGTGGGGTTTCGGGAACTCGCTGGAATGGGCCACCTCCTGCCCGCCACCGCGGCACAACTTCACCGAGCTGCCGCGCATCCGGTCCGAGCGGCCGGCGTTCGAGCTGCACTACCCGCACCTGGTCAAGCAGTTCCGCGACGAGGCGCACGCGGGGGGCCGGGCCGCGCCGTCGGAGCACGCGGCCCGGGGTACCCAGCGCGAACACCATCCCGGCGACGACGCCCGCAACCGCTGAGCCCGAACCGCCTCGCCAGGACCCCCGAGAGGACCCCATGGACGACGACCACGCCCGCACCCTGCTCCGCGAGGAGCTGCGCAGGATCGACCACGAGCTCGCCGACCGTCGCTCCGGCGGCCCGTTGCGGCCGGACGAGTCCGACCGGCGGGCCGTCGACGAGGCCGACCGTGCGTCGCGCGAGACCGAGACGATGGAGGCGGACCTGGCCGAGGGCACGTTGCGGACCCAGCGCCGACGGCTCGACGCGGCGCTCGACCGCCTCGAGCGGGGCGAGTACGGGCGGTGCACCGTCTGCGGGCGGGAGATCGACGACGAGCGGCTGAGCATCCGCCCGGAGACCGACCGCTGCCGCGACCACCCCGAGGAGCCGCGCTGACCAGGTCTACCGGGTCCCGGTCGGGAGCGTGAGGATCTCCGCGCCGTCGTCGGTGATGGCGATCGTGTGCTCGCTGTGCGCGGTGAGGCAGCCGGTCGCGCTGCGCAGCGTCCAGCCGTCGGCGTCGACGACGAGGTCGGCGGTGTCGGCCATGACCCATGGCTCGAGCGCCAGCAGCAGCCCGGGGCGCAGCGTGTAGCCGCGGCCGGGCCGTCCCGTGTTCGAGATGTGCGGGTCCTGGTGCATCGTCGAGCCGACGCCGTGCCCGCCGAACTCGGTGTTGATCGGGTATCCGGCCGCGCCCAGGACCGAGCCGATGGCGTGGGAGATGTCGCCGGTGCGCGCGCCGGGGACGGCGGCGGCGATCCCGGCGCGCAGCGCGCGCTCGGTCGCGTCGATCATCGCGGCACCGTCGGGCGTGGTCGTCGCACCCACGACGAAGCTGACCGCCGAGTCGGCGACGACGCCGTCCTTGGCGACGGCCAGGTCGAGCGACAGCAGGTCGCCGTCGGCCAGCGCGTAGTCGAAGGGTCGCCCGTGGAGCACGGCGTCGTTGACCGACGTGCAGATGTAGTGCCCGAACGGGCCACGTCCGAGCGACGGCGCGTAGTCGACGTAGCAGGACTCCGCCCCGGCCTCGATGATCATGGATCGGGTCCAGCGGTCGATCTCCAGGAGGTTGGTGCCCACTTCACAGCGGCTCCGCACGGCCTGCAGGATGTCGGCCACCAGAGCGCCCGCCCGCCTGGCGCGGGGCAGCCGGGTGGGGTTGAGGATCTCGATCATTCGACGCCTTACTCGCTGGCCTACTCGCTCCAATAAGTATCCCGTCCATGTTATCCCCGGTACTACAATCGGTGTCATGGTGAGGCTGCCGCTCACGCCTGCGGAGCTCGAGCGCGGGCAGCGCCTCGGCGCGCTGCTGCGGCGCGCGCGGGGCGAGCGTTCGATGCTCGGCACCGCGCTGGACGCGGGCGTGTCTCCGGAGACCCTGCGCAAGATCGAGTCGGGCCGCGTGGCCACCCCGGCCTTCCCCACCATCGCCGCGATCGCCGACGTCCTCGGCCTCTCCCTCGACGCGGTGTGGGCGGAGATCAACCGGGCCGACGCCGCCGCTCCGGCGCGGTCGGCCCACGAGCACCACGCGGGCGAGCGGCTGGCTCTGTAGCCGTCGGGCCGGCGATCAGCCAGGGGGCGTGTCGTCGAGCATGGCGGCCCGCAGCCGGGCGAGCGTGCGGCTGAGCAGCCGCGACACGTGCATCTGCGAGACGCCGAGTTCCTCCCCGATCTGGCTCTGGGTGCGGCCGCCGTAGAACCGCAGCAGCAGGATGCGGCGCTCGCGCTCGGGCAGTGCGGCGATCAACGGGCGCAGCGTCTCGGCGTCCTCGACGAGCTCGAGCTGGTGGTCGATCTCACCGAGCTGCTCGCCGGGCAGCCGCTCGTCCCCGGGTGCGGGGGCGTCGAGCGTCGCGGCCCGGTGGTTCTCCTCCGCGTGCAGCGCCTCCAGCACCTCCTCGATGTCGACGCCGAGCTCGCGAGCGAGCTCCGAGGGGCGCGGCGCGCGGCCCAACCGCTGGGCCATCGGCCCGTGGGCGGACCGGATCGCGACGGAGAGCTCCTTGAGCCGGCGCGGGACCCGCACGCTCCAGGACTGGTCGCGGAACCAGCGCAGCACCTCACCGCGCACGCAGGGCACGAGGTAGCCGAGGAAGTCGCCCTGGGCCCGCTCGGGGTCCCAGCGGTCGACCGCGCGCACGACCGCCTCCGACGCCGCCTGCCGCAGGTCCTCACGCGACCAGGGGGTGGCGGAGGCGTGCCGGCCCGCGATGCGTTCCGCGACCGGCAGGAACGTCAGGATCAGGTCGTCGCGCAGCGCGTCGCGGGCCGGATCGTCGGCCGGGAGCCGGGCGAGCCGGTGGAGCCGCTCGAGCTGGTCACCGAACTCGCCGTCAGGCCGGACGTCGGGATCGGCGCGGTGGGCGGGAAGTGTGCGCATACGCACCTCTCCACGAATCGACACTGGGAGAGGGCGGCGGTTTGCACCCAACGGCCGTGGCTGCGGCCGGACCTCCACGGTAGCGCGGTCGCGGCCCGTTCGCAGGGTGCGGAGGCGTCGTCACGGGCGGTCCCCCCGGGCGACGGGCTCGCTCAGCAGCGTCAGCCGGGTGCCCTCGGCGCCGGTGACGACCTCGACCGCCGGGCACAGCGTCTCGACCAGCGGCAGCCCGTTGCCGCGGCCGGGCTCCGGGCCCGCCGTGCGCCAGCGCCCGCGGTCGCTGACCACCACCCGGATCCGCTCGCACCCCGGGCTCACCACCTCGACGGCGAGCGCGATCCGCACCGGTCCCGGGGGTTCGATCGGGTAGGCGTGCTCGATGCTGTTGCTGACGATCTCGCTGACCGCGAAGACGATCGGCGACGTCGCCCCCCGCGGCCAGCGCACCGCCGTGAGCCACACCTCGACGGCATGCCGGACGAGGCCGAGCCGGTGCGGCTCGGCCTCGACCTCGAGCGTGCAGAAGAGCTCCATGGCCCGGCGCGGATGCGCGGACTGCTCAGCCGGCGGCGACCGGGAACCGCAGGACCGCGCCCAGGCCGTGCCGAAGCAGCGGTCCCGCCGGCCGCCCCTCGTCCTGCTCATCCGGGATGTCCGGGTCGAGCGGATCGCGCCGGTCCGGGCCCGCCGGTCCGGTCACGACGACGTCCGCATCCGTGACGACGGCCGCACGCAGCAACGCCGCGGCGACGGGAGCGCGGCCCGCCGGGGTGCTCCCGATGGCCGCGAGACCCGCCTCGTCGGCGGCGAGGGCGGCCGGGTCGGCTCCGAACCAGACCTCGTCGGCGGGTACGGCGGCCGGATCGACGAGCAGCGTCTCGACGGCCTGGGCGCGCGCGGCGGCGAGCACGTCGGCCTCACCGCTGACGGCGAGCCCGTCACCGTGCCCGGCGGCCCGGGCGAACCGGTCGAGCGCGGTGCGCCGCCGCAGCGCACGCACGTCGTCCTCGGCCCGGGCGACGGTGTCGGGCAGGTCCGCGCCGCGCTCCCCGCCGCTGTGCTCGATCTCGACGAGGACGTCGGTGCACCGCCGCGACAGCCGGTCGCGCAGCCGGGCCCGGGCGGGCGCGTCGCCGGTCAGGACCAGCACCTCCGCCCCGGTCCGCTGGACCGCCCGCTCGGTGGCCTCGGCGACGGCAGCGGTGTTGCGCCGCCAACTCTCCTCGACCCGCTCCTGCATCGACAGGTGCGACGCGCCGCCGGCGGGCACCTTGTGCACCGGCGTCTCGCCGCCGACGGTCACCGGGTCCTCGCCCGGGACAGCGATCTCGCCGCCCGTCTCGTGGACCTGGACCCGCACCGTCCGCACCGGCTCCGGCACCTCCGTCACGACGGCGAGCAGGTCGGGCAGGGGACCCCAGCGCGCGGCCGGTGCCGCCGGCGGCACCGGCGTGAGGCGGTCGACCAGCACGCCCGTCGCGTCGGCGACCAGCACCCGTCCCGCGGTGCCGTCGGGTGGTGGCGGACCGGCGAGCGCGGCCTCGACGGCCTCGCGCACGTCCTCCGGCGCGCCCTGGTCGGCGAGCGCGGCCCCGACCTCGCGGCGGCGCAGCCGATCCAGCTCGGCGGCGTCCTCGGTGTCGTGGGTGGCGTCGATCAGCACTGTCGCGAACGGTCCGGGCCGATCGCAGGCCGGGCGCAGCCAGTCGAGTCGCATCTGCTCACTTCCTGGGTCGCGGATGTTCCGTGACCTCTGCTGTACCCGCGACCGTGCTGCCGACACACCGGTCCGGGGCGGACCTCGCCCGCGGTCGCCGGCCTCGCCGGGGAGACCGCAGGAATGAACCGAGCCCGCCGGGGAACGCGGAGACCGCGGCCGCCACCGCGAGACCACCGGGAGCCCCGCGGCGGCGGCCGGACCTCTCGCGACGCGACAGGCGCGGCGGCGCCCACCGCCGGCTCGTGCCGTGCCGCGTCTCGACCCGGCGACACACCGGCCCGACCCGGAGGATCCGTGACCCACGACCAGTTCACCCCCGCAGACCCGACCGAGCGTTTCGCCGTGCCGGGCAGCGGCGACACCCCCGTACCCTGGCCCGGGCGCACCGACGAGATGGACGTCGTCCCCGACCACGGCGAGCGGACCTACCGCGGCACCGAGCGGCTCGTCGACCGTAAGGTCCTGCTGACCGGCGGGGACTCCGGGATCGGGCGGGCGGTGGCAATCGCGTTCGCGCGCGAGGGTGCCGACGTACTGCTCACCCACCTCCCCGAGGAGGCGGAGGACGCCGCCGAGACCGCGCGCTGGGTCGGCGAGGCGGGCCGTGAGGCCGTCACCGTGCCGGCCGACCTGCGTGAGGAACGGCAGTGCGAGGAGGTCGTCGCCCGCGCGGTCGAGGCGTTCGGCCGCATCGACGTCCTCGTCAGCAACGCCGCGTACCAGATGTCGCAGGACGAGGGCCTGACCTCGATCACGACCGAGCAGTTCGACCGCGTCATGCGCACCAACGTCTACGCGCTGTTCTGGCTGGCCCGGGCCGCCGTCCCGCACATGCCGCCGGGTTCGTCGATCATCACGACGTCGTCGGTGCAGGCGTTCTCCCCCTCGCCGCACCTGCTCGACTACGCGACGTCCAAGGCCGCGATCGTCAACTTCACCAAGGGACTCGGGCACAACCTCGTCGAGCGCGGAATCCGTGCCAACTCGGTCGCACCCGGCCCGGTGTGGACGCCGCTGATCCCCGCCACGATGGGCGCGGACAAGCTCGACTCGTTCGGCGCGCAGGCCCCGATGGGCCGCGCCGCGCAACCGGCCGAGCTCGCGCCGTTCTTCGTGTTCCTCGCCTCGCAGGAGTCGTCGTACATGACGTCCGAGGTGCTCGGCGTGACCGGCGGTTCCCCGATCACCTGAGCCGCCCACGTGCGGTGGATGGATCGGCGCCACGCGGGTAGGCGAACGACGTGACAACTGGCGTCGGGCAGGGCGGCGCGTTCGTCGACATCGACGTCGACGACGAGCAGGACATCATCGACCTCAACGTGACCTCGACCGTCCGGTTGGCCGAGCACGTCCTGCGCGACATGGTCTCCCGGGGTGAGGGGCGCGTGCTGGTCACGTCGTCGATCGAGGCGACCATGCCCGCGCTGATGCCGGGCCCGACCGAGACCGACTTCTTCCACCGCGCGGACGTGGACGACACCCGGGTCGGCGCGGTGGAAGGACGACCCGGCGCAGGTCGCCGAGCAGGGCGTCGAGGCGATGCTGTCGGGCCGGGCGAAGATCGTCGCAGGGTCCGTCGGCACCAAGGCCCAGGCGCCACCGGCAACGTGCTGCCCGACGGCGTCAAGGCCCGCATGCACCGGCGGATGGCCGAGCCCGGTTCGGCCCGGTGATCCCGGGGCGCTGATCCCGGGCGGTGAGCGGCGCGCTCCGGCGTCGCGGTCCGCCGCGCTAGCCGGGCGGTCGGGTCGTCCCCGGCGCCGCGGGACCGGGGTCGGGTGCCGACCCGGGGCGTGGGGCGTCGGCGACCCGGGGCCGGGGCGCCAGGAGCGTCAGACCGCCGACGACGGTCAGGATGCGCCGGACGGCGCCGTCCGGTGACGCCACGACGTAGAGGTTGTCCCCGCGGGCGCGCAGGTCGGCCTGCACCCGGCAGAGGTCGCGGGCGGCCGAGAGCCCGAGGAAGCGGACCCCCGTGAGGTCGAGGACGGTCCGCGACGCCGCGAACTCGTCGATCCAGTCCCGCAGCACCGGTCCGTTGATCAGGTCGATCTCCCCCACGCAGCGCAGCACCGTCAGCCGTGTCGACGGCCGGATCACCTCGACCCGCAGGCCGAGGGCCGAGAAGGTCTCCCCGTCGGGAGACCGGGGCGGCTGCGATGTCATGGGGTCCTCACACAGCAGTTGTCGACGGGCCGCTGCTGCCCTGCGCCGGCGCGGAGCCGCCCGCGGCCGGGAGGCGTCCCCCGGCCGCGGTCGCGGACATCAGCCGGTCGAACGGCCGCTCAGCCGGTCGCGGAGCCGGTCGACCAGCCCGACGCCGGGCCCGGCGAGCTTGTGGAAGAGCTCGGCGTTCGGCGCGTCGGGGTGTGGCCGCGTCGGCGCGAGCTTCTTGGCCGTCTCGACCTTGCGGCGCAGCCCGACCAGCGTCTCCTCGTCGAGCGCGGCCCGCAGCTTCGGGAACTGCTCCGCCTCCTCGTCCGACGCGTGGTGGCGCAGCGCGTCGGCCATGGCGGTGACGAGATCGTCGAACCGCGGGTCGTCGCCGCCGACGCCCTCGAGGTCCTTCATGATCCGCTCGAGACCCTCGTGCTCGTCCTTGTCGTGCGCGACGGTGTCGGCGCCGTCGCTCAGGTGCGAGCTCATGGCCGGGTAGACGTACATCTCCTCGGCGACGGAGTGGCGCACGACCTCGGCGATCACCGTGTCGGCAAGGTCGCGCCGCTCGGCGGCGTCGGTGGTGGCGCCGATGCGACCGAGCAGGTCGAGCGCCTCGTGGTGGTCCTGGGTGAGCGCGTCGACGACGTCGGGTGCGTGCCTGTCGGGGGTGGTGGTGTCGGTCATGTCTGCTCCAGTCGGTTCTCTGTCGCTCGGTTCCGTTCCGTGGCGCTCAGGCCACGTCGCGCTCGGCCCGTCGCGCCCGGCCCGTCGCGCTCGGCCCCTGACGCGACGCGGCGGCGCCCCGGCGTGCCTCAGTCGGGCGGCTCGGCGTCGGGCGCGTCCTCGGCGGTCCGCGTCGACGGGTCGGGGTTCTCGGCACGCCCGAACACCTCGTCCTCGAGACGGTCGACCGTCTCCTCGGTGTCCGCGGGCCCGTCGGGTCGTCCGGGTACCGGGGGGCCTGTCGTGTCGTCGGCGGTCTGCCTCTCCCGGGCGTTGTCCATCGACGTCACCTGCCTCGTGGTCGTGCGGCGGGCACGGCCGTGGCACCTCCCGCCGCTGCGGTCTCGTACGCACGAGGGCTACCCGCGACGGCGTCGTCGAATCGCGTGCGTGCGCCGCGATCCACCGGGTAGCCCCGGCGAACCGGCGCCGCGCGTCGCACGCACTCGAAGGGAGCTCCATGGCCGAGTCGACCACGCAGCGGACGGGACCCGCGCCCGTCCTGTGGATCCAGATCGGTGCGCTGGTGCTGGGCACCCTGATGTTCCTCTACGGGCTCGTCGGGTTCTGGCCGTCGTTCGCACCGGCCGGTCCGGACGGGCAGCAGTCGACGCTGCTCGGCATCGAGTGCAACGCGCTGCGCTGCGCCCTGCAGGTGCTGCTCGGCGTCATCGGGTGGGCGGCGGCGAGCCGGGCGCCTGCCGCCCGCGGCTACGGCTGGCTGCTCGCCGTCGTCAACGCGGTGTTCGTGGTCCTCGGCATCATCGGTGTCGCGAACCCGGACGCGGACCCGCTCGCCATGAACGTGCCCGCGGTGGTCGTCGCCGGTGCGTTCGCCCTGCTCGGCCTGGTGCTCGCGCTCGTCCCGCTGCGCCGCCAGATCCCGGGCGGCGACGACGTCCTCGCCGAGGACTGACTGCGAAACCGGGCACGGCACGTTCACGACCAGCAACAGCTGATGGTGCAGGTCTACGACAACGGCATGACCCCGCCTGCGGTGCCTCCTGAGCGTCGGTGCGCCTGATCCTTACCGGGACGGCGCTCGGTCGGGCGCGTCATGGGCGTGACGGGGACCGATGTCGACCGGATGGTCGATCGGCTCTTCCTGGGCCCAGAACACCGATCTCGTCGCGGCGCTGCCCTGCGTTCACAGCCACCCCTGCGGCGTGGCGGAGCGCCGGCCGTCGTTCGCCGTCGGCCTCGCCGGGTTCCCGGACCCCGCCCGGGGTTTGCAGGGCGGCCGGGCCAGGTAGGTCCGGGCATGACCGGCCCGCACGCCACGCCCCGGACCGTCCCCGCGCACGGGGACCCGCAGACGCCCGGCCCTTGCGCGCACAGCGTCACGACGGCGGTCCCGCCGCGTTGCCCGACGCGGACCCGGCTCTACCGCGACGGCACCCTCGTCGAGGAGGGTTTTCCGGCCGAACGCATCTCCGAGCAGCTCGCCGCCCACGACGACGCGGTCGTCTGGCTGGACCTGCACGATCCCGACGAGTCGGACCTCGCGATCCTCGTCGAGGAGTTCGGGCTGCACCCGCTCGCGGTGGAGGACGCGGTCGTCGACCAGCAGCGCCCGAAGGTCGACCGCTACAGCTCGCACCTGTTCGTCAACCTGTACGCGGTGGAGGTGCGCGACGCCGGCTGCGAGCTGGTGACCAGCGAGATGAGCGCGTTCGTCACCCCGCGAGCGCTGATCACCGTGCGCAAGGCCGACTTCGACATCGACGTCGTGGAGGCGCGCTGGGACGCCGCGGCCGATCTTGCGGGCAACGGCGTCGGGTTCCTCGTCCACGGCTGGCTCGACGCCGTCGTCGACGGGCACCACCAGGCCGCGCAGCGGCTCGACGACCTCGCCGACGAACTGGAGGACGCGCTCTTCGAGCCCGGCACCGACGTCGACGTGCGCCGTCGTGGTTTCGAGCTGCGCAAGAGCCTCGCCGGGCTGCGCCGCGTGACCGTTCCGATGCGCGAGGTCCTGGCCCGGGTGCTGCGCGACGACGAGCACATCCGGCTCGCCCGCCCGGCGATGGCGCCCTACTTCGAGGACGTCCACGACCACGCGCTCGGGACCGCCGAGACCGTCGACGCGACCCGCGACCACGTCGCGACGATCCTCGACAGCAACGCCACCGAACAGGGCAACCAGCTCAACGTCATCACCCGCAAGCTGGCCGCATGGGCCGCCATCATCGCGGTGCCGACGGCGGTCACCGGCTGGTACGGCCAGAACGTGCCCTACCCGGGCTTCGAGCAGCCGTGGGGCTTCGTCACCAGTACCGCGGTCATCGTCGTGCTGGCCGGGCTCGTGTACTTCTCGCTGCGGCGCAAGGGCTGGCTGTGAGCGTCCGGGGATGAACCGTCCGGCCACGGGTACTCCGTCGCCATGGCCGAGAACACCGAGAACGCTCCGCAGGACCAGCCGAGCCCGGCGACCCGCGCCGCGGCCGACCCCGACAACCAGACCGCCTCGGTGGAGGGCATGGCGGAGGTCCCGGGCGGGCCGCAGGTCGCGGTGCCCGGGGCGCAGGGCGAACCGTCGCCGGACGAGGCGAAGGACCCGCACCTCGAGGCCCGGGGCCGGGACTGACCCCGGACGGGGCCCGATGCCCCGGCACCGCTGTGCTCCGCGCCGCCGGGAACGGCCGCGGCGCCCGCGCTCCGAGCCGGGCGAACGCCTCGGTGGCGTGCCGGCGCA
>NZ_BPRG01000113.1:138287-185263 GCF_036984265.1 Pseudonocardia sp. D17
CGGGGTCTGCTCGCCGTAGGTCGGCGTCTGCTCCTCGGACTCCTCGCCGTAGTGCGGCTCGGGTGTCGGCTCGCTCATCGGGCCTCCTCTCATCGGGTGTGCGCGCGGCGTGCCCCGCCGTCGGGCCGTCAAACCACCCAGCTCGGCAACGCGGGCGAGACGACCGCGCCCAGGTCCGGCGCGCAGGTCCGAGGGGCAGGATGAGGCCGCGCGGTGGTTTCCTGCACGGACGGCGCGGCAGTACGTTCGGTGGCGACACGTGACGGGTTTCGAGGGACGACCGTGGAGGGCGGCGACGCCGTGGCGAACGGGGCGGGTGCCCATGACTGGGCCCACGAGTTCTCGATGCTGGCGGCGGCGCTCGGCAAGACGGCCACGCCGGAGGACGCGTTGAGGCTGATCGTCGAGGCCGCCGGCGCGATGGTCCCCGCGGCGGACCTGGTCAGCGTGACGATCCACCTCGACGACGGCACGTTCGAGACGGCGGTCTGCACCGAGCCGCTCGCCGCCCGCCTCGACGAGCTGCAGTACCGGTTGCGCGAGGGTCCGTGCTTGCTGGCCAGCAGTCGGGCCGGGCTCGGCGTGTTCGCCTCCTCGGACCTCGGGGCCGATACGCGACTCGCCCGCTGGGGCCCCGCCGCAGCCCACGACGGCGTGCACAGCGCGTTGGCGGTCGGGCTGTTCGCCCACGAGGATCCGCCGCGTCTCGGCGCGCTGAACTTCCTGTCCCGCGGGCGCGGCGGTCTCGACCAGGCCGACCTCGACGCCGCGGTCGTGCTCGCCGCGCACACCGCCGCCGTGCTCGACACCCGGCGAGCCGCCCTGGCGGCGGAGCGCACGAACGAGAACCTGCGCGCAGCGCTACGCAACCGCGACGTCATCGGGCAGGCCAAGGGCATCCTCATGGAGCGCGAGGGCATCACCGAGGAGCAGGCCTTCGAGATCCTGCGCTCGGTGTCGCAGCGAATGAACGTCAAGCTCGCCGACATCGCCGGCACCGTCACACAGCGCCGCTGCGAGCTCTGACGGCCCGACCCGACGCAACCCCGCTGCGAGCCTTCATACCCCGCGCGGGCGCACCCCGGTCGAGCCTCCGGCCCACGCGGGGTGCGCCCCCTACGAGCCCGGCCCGCGCCGGCGCAGCCCGCGGGGAGCCTCGGGCCCGCGGGTGCGGCCGGGCGCCCCGAGGTCGGGAGCGGCAATGGTCGCCCTGGCGGCCATCGCCGCTCACCGGCCGGTGCACGGTGGTCCCCCACGTGAGCCGGTTCCCTCGCGCCGGGCAGGATTCGACCGCCCCCGGGCGGGGCATGTGGTCCGTCGTGACGACGAGACGAGACCCGGCCGGTCAGGACCGCACCGACCGTGACGGCCGGACGCCGGACGGCGGTGACGACGCGCAGGTCCCCGGCAGGCGGGCCCGCACCCCGGCGCAGGTACCGCCCGCCGGCTGGTGGCAGGTGACCCGGCGGGCGTGGGCGGAGGCCAAGGCGGACAACGTGCCGATCCTCGCGGGCGGGGTCGCGTTCTTCGCCTTCCTCGCGCTGTTCCCGGCGCTGATCGCCGCCATCACCGTCTACGGCCTGGTCGCGGACCCCGCGCAGGTCGGTGACCAGGTCGACCGGCTCGCCGCGATCCTGCCGGCGGCGGCGCGCCCGATCGTCGCCGACCAGCTCGGCGCGGTGAGCAGCGCGGGCACCGGCGCCCTCGGCGTCGGCCTGGTGGTGTCGCTGCTCGCCGCGCTGTGGAGCGCCTCGGCGGGCACGATGAACCTGATCAGGGCCACCAACCTCGCCTACGACGAGGAGGAGACCCGCGGCTTCCTGCGGCTGCGGGGCACGGCGCTCGGCCTGACCCTCGCCGCGATCGTGTTCGTACTGCTCGCGGTCGCGCTCGTCGCCGCGATGCCCGCCGTGTTCGAGGCCGTGGGTCTCGGCGGTGCCGGGCTCGTCGTCGCGCAGGTCGTGCGGTGGGTGCTGCTCGTCGTGCTGGTCGTCGTCGCGCTCGCGGTCGTCTACCGCGTGGCCCCCGACCGCGACGCGCCGAAGTTCCGCTGGGTCAGCGTCGGGGCGGTCGTGGCCACCGTCCTGTGGCTCGTCGGCAGCATCGTCTTCAGCGTGTACGTCGACAACTTCGGCTCCTACAACAAGACCTACGGTGCGCTGGCCGGCGCCGTCGTGCTGCTGCTGTGGCTGTACCTGACCAGCTACATCGTCCTGCTCGGGGCCGAGATCAACGCCGAGAGCGAGCGGCAGACGGCGCGTGACACCACGCGCGGGCCCGCCGAGCCGATGGGCGCGCGCGGCGCCGACGCGGCCGACACCGTCGCGGGCGAGCCGCGGCGGGCGCGCTCACGTGCCTGACCCGTGCCGTCCCGGCGCGGTTTCCGTTCGGGGGGCTTCGGGTATCGACCGCGCTGTGATCACGATGTCCGAGCCCCGGGATGCCGGTCCGCGCCGCGGAGACGCGGACGCCGCACGATGAGCGGGCCGACGCTCGACGGCTGCCCCGCCCGAGCCGGCGGGCCCACCGACGTCCTGACCGTCGCCTCCGTGCCCTCCGGCCACGTCTACGTCCGGCACCTGTCGGACCCGCTGGCCGACGACGGGGTCCGGCGCCTCCCGGACCCGCGCCCCTGCCCCGCACCCAGCGACCAGTCCGTCTGGTGGCCACCGGTGATGCTCGATCCGGGGTGGGTCGCCGACAACCACCGGTCGTTCGACGTGTTCCACGTCCACTTCGGGTTCGACGCCCAACCCGTCGACGACCTGCGTGCCCTCGTGCAGACGTTGCGGCGCTTCGGCAAACCGCTCGTCTACACCGTTCACGACCTGCGCAACCCGCACCACGTGCACCGCGACGCGCACGACCGGCATCTCGACGTGCTCGTCCCGGCGGCCGACGCGCTCGTCACGCTGACCGCGGGCGCGGCCGCCGAGATTGCGCGCCGCTGGGGCCGCGAGCCGTTCGTCCTCCCGCACCCGCACGTGGTCGACCTACCCTCGATCGATGCCCCGCGGGCGGCGCGGGCCGAGACCGTCGTCGGGATCCATCTGAAGAGCCTGCGCGCCAACATGGACCCGATGCCCGTGCTGGAGACAGCGGCGACCGTGATCAACAGGCTCGACGGCGTGGTCCTGCGCGTCGACGTGCACACCGACGTGATGAATCCGGCCGGCGACCGGCACGACCCCGCTCTCGCGGAGTGGCTGACGCGAGCGCACCGGCGCGGGCTGCTGCGCCTGGAGGTGCACGACTTCTTCTCCGAAGACGAGCTGTGGACCTACCTGCGCGACCGGATCGACGTATCGATTCTGCCGTACCGGTTCGGAACCCATTCGGGCTGGTTGGAGGCCTGCCACGACCTCGGCACGGTCGTGGTGGCCCCGAGCTGCGGGTACTTCCGCGACCAGCGGCCGTGCCTGACCTACCGCAACGACGAGCGCGACGGGTTCGACCCGGTCTCGCTCACCGGGGCGATCGTCGGGGCCTGTGGTGGACGACCACCGCAGCGTCCCGGCCGCGACCGGCGCACCGCCGAACGGATCGCCGTGGCCGCCGCTCACCGGCGGATCTACGACCAGGTCCGCAGATGACACCGCTGCGGGTCGCGCTCATCGCGTCGTCCACCCATCCCATCCGGGAGCCGTTCGCCGGCGGCCTGGAGGCGCACACCGCGCTGCTCGCCCGCGAGCTCACGCGCCGGGGCCACGTCGTCACGGTGTTCGCCGCGCCGGGGTCCGAGCTGGCACCCGGGGTGCGGGTGGAGATCATGCATTCCCTGCGGCTCAGCGACGCCGCCCGCGCCGACGTCTCGATGCCCGCCGCGGTGTTCATGGCCGAGCACCACGCCTATCTCGACCTGATGCTGCGGCTGGCCGACGGCCACGACGTCGACGGTCACGCCCTCGACGTCGTGCACAACAACAGCCTGCACCACCTGCCGGTGGCGATGGCCCGCACCGTGCGGGCACCCGTCGTCACGACGTTGCACACCCCGCCGACGCCGTGGCTGGAGTCCGCGATCGCGACCGCGGCGGGCCGGCACGGAGTGCTGACCGCGGTGAGCACACACACCGCCGGGGCGTGGCGGCACGTCGCGGGCGAGGTCACGGTGATCCGCAACGGCGTCGACGTCGAGGCCCGCGCACCCGGCCCCGGTGGCGGGCCGCTGGTGTGGGCGGGCCGGCTGGTCCCGGAGAAGGGCGCTCACCTCGCCGTCGACGCCGCCCGCCGGGCCGGCTGTGCGCTCGACCTCGCCGGCCCGGTCAGCGACCGGGCCTACTTCGACGAGATGGTCGTTCCCCGCCTCGGTGGTGCCGTCCGCTACGTCGGTCATCTGGCGCACTCCGAGCTGACGAGCCTGATGGGGCGGGCCTCGGCCGTGCTGGTGACACCGTGCTGGGAGGAGCCCTACGGACTGGTCGTCGCGGAGGCGCTGGCGTGCGGGACACCCGTCGCGGGCTTCGCCGTGGGTGCGCTGCCCGAGCTCGTCGACGACTCCTGCGGCCGGCTGGTCCCCGCCGGCGACACGGCCGCGCTCGCCGCCGTCGTCCCCACGGTGACCGGACTCTCCCGCCGCGCCGCGCGGCGGCGCGCCGAACTGCACTGGAGTCACCGCCGGATGGTCGATGAGTACGTCGGGCTCTACACCCGGGCGGCCGCGTGATCGGCTACTACGTCCACCACCACGGCCGCGGGCACCTCGTGCGGGCCATGCAGATCCTCGCCGCCCACGGCGGCCCCGCGACGGTCCTGTCCAGCCTCGACCGGCCGGCCGACGCCCCCGGCCACGTCGACTGGCTCGCCCTCCCCCGCGACGACGCGGCCGACCGGCCCGACGACCCGACCGCCCACGGGGTGCTGCACTGGGTCCCCCGCCGCGACCCGGGGCTGCGCGGGCGGATGGCCGCGGTCGCGGAGTGGATCGGCCGCACCGCGCCGCGGCTCGTCGTCGTCGACGTGTCGGTCGAGGTCACGCTGCTCTGCCGGCTGCTCGGGGTGCCCGTGCTCGTGGTGGCGATGCCCGGCGACCGGACCGACCGCGCCCACCGGCTGGCACACGACGTCGCCGACGCGCTGCTCGCCTGCTGGCCGCGCGAGGTGCTCGACCCGCCGTGGCCCGCATCGTGGACGGCGAAGACGCGGTTCGTCGGGGCGTTGTCGCGCTACGACTCCCGTATCGGGACCGGACCCGGGCCCGGGCCCGGCCGCACCCGGCGGGGTGGCGACGGGCCACGCCGGGTCGTCGTGCTGCTGGGCGCGGGTGGTCGCGACGTCGGCGACGACGACCTCGCCGCGGCCGAGCGCGCGACCCCGGGATGGGACTGGACCGTGCTCGGGGGCCGTGACGGCTGGACCGCCGACCCGTGGCCCCTGCTGCGCGGCGCCGACGTCGTCGTCACCCACGCCGGGCAGAACGCGCTCGCCGAGGTCGCCGCAGCCCGGACACCTGCGGTAGTCGTCCCGCAGCAGCGGCCGCACGGCGAGCAGGTGGCCACCGCCGAGGCGCTCGACCGGGCCGGACTGGCCGTCGTCCGCCGCCGGTGGCCCCACCCCGCGACGTGGCCGGCGCTGCTCGACGAGGCCGCCGCGCAGGACGGTCGGCGCTGGCGGCGCTGGTGCCCGGGCGGGGCGCCCGCGGCCGCCGCGGCGCTGGTCGCGGAGCTGGCGGGGACACCGGAGCCGGCGGGGACACAGGAGCCGGCGTGCGCACCGCGGTGATCACCGTCGCCCACGGCAGGCACGGCCACCTGCGCCGCCAACAGGAGGGCCTCGCGGCGGTCGAGCGGCCGCCCGAGGTGCGGATCGTCGTCGCGCTCGACGACCCGCAGGTCGCCGACGTCGTCGACGACCGGGTGCCGACGCGCACGGTGCCGGTGACCTCCGACGGGCGCGGGCTGCCGCTGGCGCGGGCGCGCAACACCGGCGCCAGGGCCGCACTCGCCGCCGGGGCGCGGCTGCTGGTGTTCCTCGACGTCGACTGCATCCCCGGTCCCGCGCTGTTCCGGCGCTACCGGGAGGCGGCGCGGACCGCCGGGACGCGGCTGCTGTGCGGGCCCGTTGCCTACCTGCCGCCGCCGCCGCCAGGCGGG
Organism: Pseudonocardia sp. D17; assembly: GCF_036984265.1. NCBI lineage: Bacteria > Bacillati > Actinomycetota > Actinomycetes > Pseudonocardiales > Pseudonocardiaceae > Pseudonocardia > Pseudonocardia sp. D17. Next base: position 144,380 of record NZ_BPRG01000113.1, read on the forward strand.
TACCGCGCCGAGGCGCTGGCCACGAGCGCGGCGCCGCACCCGGCCCGGCCGGCCCCGCCCGACGGCACGTGCGTCGAGGCCGACGACCACACCCTGTTCTGGTCCCTGTCGTTCGCGGTGACGGCATCCACGTGGGCGCGGTTCGGCGGGTTCCACGAGGGCTACCACGGCTACGGCGCCGAGGACACCGACCTCGGCCAGCAGGCCCGCGCCCGCGGCATCGGGCTGTGCTGGGTGGGTGGCGCCACCGCGTACCACCAGCACCATCCGGTCAGCGACCCGCCCGTCGAGCACCTCGACGACATCCTGCGCAACGGCGCGCTGTTCCGGCGCCGCTGGGGCTGGTGGCCGATGACGGGCTGGCTCGAACGGTTCGCGGCCGAAGGCCTGGTGCGCCACGACGCGCCGGATGATCGGTGGGAGCGCGTATGGGACGGCGCCCGCGCGGGTACGGCCCGGTCGTGAGCTACCGCGGCCCTGACGCCCTCTGGCTCGTCCGGCACGGACAGAGCACCGGCAACGTCGCCAACGACGAGGCCCGCCGCAGCGGCGCCGAGCTGCTCGACCTGCAGCGCGACGCCGACGTGCCGCTGTCGGAGCTGGGCGAGGAGCAGGCCGACGCCGTCGGCAAGTGGTTCTCGACCCTCCCGGCCGAGCAGCGGCCCACGCTGGGCCTCACCTCGCCCTACCGGCGCGCCCACGACACGGCCCGCCGGGTGCTCGAGCACCTGCCCGACGTCCCGCTGCGCGTCGACGAGCGACTGCGCGACCGCGAGCTCGGCATCCTGGACCTGCACACCGCCGCGGGCATCGCGGCCCGTTTCCCCGAGGAGGCCGCCCGCCGTCGCCACCTCGGCCGCTTCTACCACCGGCCGCCCGGCGGGGAGTCGTGGGCCGACGTCGCGCTGCGGCTGCGTTCGCTGCTCACCGACCCGATGCTGGAGCTCGACGGGCAGCGCGTCCTGTGCGTCAGCCACGAGGCGCCGATCCATCTGGTGCGCTACATCGTCGAACAGCTGACCGAGTCCGACCTGCTCGCCGCGCTGCGCGACGCGCCGATCGGCAACTGCTCGCTCACCCGGTTCGAACGTCCCGCGCCCGGCGAGCCGCTGCGCGTCGTCGACGTCGGACTCGTCGATCCCCTGCCCCGCAACGACGTCCCGGCGACGAAGGAACCCCGTGTCGGATCCGACGAGAAGTGACCACGGCCCGCCCTCGGGCACCGTCATCACCCCGGCCGTCCTGCGGGAGTGGGCGCTGCCCGCCCCGCGCGGCGGCGCGAAGGCCTCACGCGGCACGGCGCTGGTCGTGGGCGGGAGCCGCGGCACCCCCGGCGCCGTTCTGCTGGCCGGGGTGGCCGCGCTGCGTGCCGGGGCCGGGGTCCTGCAGCTCGGCGCGCCCGCATCCATCGCCACGGCGCTGGGGGTCAGCGTGCCCGAGTCGCTCGCGCTCCCGCTGCCCGAGAGCCCGGCGGGCTGCGTCGCGGCCGATGCCGTGGACGACCTCGCCCAGGTCCTGCCCGCGGCCGACGCCGTCCTCGTCGGCCCCGGCCTGTTCGACGACGAGCCCGCCCTGCAGGCACTGGTCACCGCCGTGCTCGGGCGGGTCCGCGACGACGCCACCGTCGTGCTCGACGGCTACGCGCTGCGCGGGCTCGAGCCCGGGACCGTCGCCGCGCTGGGCGGGCGGCTCGTCGTCACCCCGAACGCCGGTGAGACCGAGGCCCTGCTCGACGGCGTTCCCGACGCGCCCGAACCCGGGACGGAGGCCGCCGCGGCGGCGGTGGCCGAGCGGCTCGACGCCGTCGTCGCCTCGGGCGGGCGGATCGTGACCCCCGACGGCCGGCGCTGGGCCGACGGCAGCGGCCACGCCGGGCTGGGCACCTCGGGCAGCGGCGACGTCCTCGCCGGGCTCGTCGTCGGCCTGCTCGCGCGGGGTGCGACGCCCGCGCAGGCGGCGTGCTGGGCCACCCACGTGCACGCCACGGCCGGCGAGCGCCTGGGCACCCGCATCTCCCACGTCGGGTTCCTCGCCCGCGAGCTGCTCGACGAGGCCCCGCTCGTGATGGCCGAGCTGTCGAGCTGACGATCTCGCGCCCGCCCGGGAGCTCACGACACCGAGATCAGCACGGCCGCGACCAGCGCGGTCGTCAGCCCGAGCACCTGACGCCGGGACAGCCGCTCCCCCAGGAAGAGCAGCCCGACGAGCGTCGGGACCAGCGGGTACAGCGAGGAGAGCACCACCGCGACCGTGACGGACCCGGCGAGCACGGCCGCCGCGTACGCGGCCAGCGCCGCCGCGGCCAGCACGCCGGAGCCGAGTGCCTCGACGGCCGCCCGGCTCGTCGGCGCGGCGTCGTCGGTGCTGGTTGTCGTGGGGGCGCCGGTATCGGCGTCGGTCGGGGTGCGGCGCATCAGGGTGACCGCGAGGATGCCGACGGCGAGCACCGCGGTGACCCGCCCCGCGAGGACGGGCCGGAGCCCGGCGTCCGGCCCGGCCCTGGCCAGGGCGAGGTACTGCACCGCGATGCCGGCGCCCGCGACGAGGCCGTCGCCCACCGAGCCCCGGTCGGGGGCGGCGACCCCGGCTCCCGGCCGCGACACCAGCCACAGCCCCGGCAGGACGAGCGCGATCCCGACCCAGGTCGGCACCGACGGGCGGTCCCCGAGCAGCGCCACCCCGACCAGGACGGGCAGCGCGATCCCGCCGACGGCGCTCACCGGGACGACGACCGACATCGCGCCCCGGCGGATGCCGCGGAACAGGAACGCCATCCCGAGGCCCGTCCCGACACCGGACAGGGCACCCCAGGCGAGGCTCGCGGGGCCCGGTCCCGGTGGGCTGAGCAGGGGCGCGGCGACGCCGACCGCGACCAGGCCGCCGAGCTGCCCGAGCAGCGCGACGAGCGCCGGCCGCATCCGCCGGGCGGCGAGGCCGCCGACGACGTCGGACAGTCCGGAGCTCAGCGCGGAGGCGAGCGCGAGCAGGGCACCCACGCGGGGTGGGTGTCCACCACCGGCCCCCGGGAAACCGGGGCGCCGGCGGCGGACCGCGGACGCAGGACGGCGCCCCGCCGCGGCCGTGACGGCCGACGACGGGGCGCCGTGGTGCAGCTGTCGCGGCTGCTCGGTCGTCCTGCGACGGCTCCGCTGCTCAGTTGTCCTGCGACGGCTGGGCCGTGACCCGCAGGTACGGCTTGATCGTGCGGTAGTCGGGGAAGCGCTCGCGGGCCTCCTCGTCGCTCACCGCCTTCGTGATGATGACGTCCTCGCCCTGCTTCCAGTCGGCGGGCGTGGCGACCTTGTGCTTCGCGGTGAGCTGCAGCGAGTCGATGACGCGCAGGATCTCGTCGAAGTTGCGGCCCGTGCTCTGCGGGTAGGTCATCTCGAGCTTGAGCGTCTTGTCGGGGCCGATGACGAAGACGGACCGCACCGTCGTGGTGTCGGACGCGTTCTCGTGGATCATCCCGTAGAGGTCGGCGACCTTCCGGTCGGGATCGGCGATCATCGGGTAGCCGACCTGCGCGCCCTGGGTCTCGGCGATGTCGGACGACCAGCTGCGGTGGTCCTCCGCCGAGTCGACCGAGATGGCCGCGATCTTGACGTTGCGCTTCTCGAACTCGGGCTGCAGCGCCGCGGCGCGGCCCAGCTCGGTCGTGCAGACCGGGGTGAAGTCGGCCGGGTGCGAGAACAGCACGCCCCAGCCGTCGCCCAGGTAGTCGTACCAACGGATCTCGCCGTCGGCGGTGGGGGCAGTGAAGTCGGGGACGACATCGCCCAGCCGCAGGGTCACGAGGCTCTCCTTTACTTCGCGGGCGCGCACCCGCGACGTCCGACATCGCTCGTCGGGGCGACGACGGCCGCCCGGACAGAAGCATACGGAGTGAATCTACGTCGACGGCCGTGAGCCCGGCGACTGTCGGGGTCCACGCCGCAGGGGGCTGCCGTCCGCGCTCACCCCTCCTCGGCCCGCGCGAGACCGGCGGACCAGCGGTCCTCGATCCGGCCGAACTTCCACACCCCGAGCGCGACGGCCCACGTCAGCACGAACAGCCCGACGACCACGAAGCCCACGTTGTCCAGGTCGAGGCCGGCGATCCACGCGAGCGGCCCGGACTCGACGCCGAGCTTGTCGGCCAACAGGGAGACGAGCTCGATCACCCCGATGACCAGGGCGACCGCGACGGACAACGCGGTGATGGTGATGTTGTAGAAGACCTTGCGGACGGGACGCAGGAACGCCCAGTCGTAGGCGAAGCACATGAAGGCACCGTCGAGGGTGTCGAACAGGCTCATCCCGGCGGCGAAGAGGATCGGCAGGACGAGCACCGCGTACCAGGGCAGGGCACCTGCCGCCGCCCCGCCCGCGATGACCAGCAGCGTCACCTCCGACGCGGTGTCGAAGCCCAGTCCGAACAGCAGCCCGACGGGGTACATGTGCCACGGCTTGCGGACGGCCCGCGTCGCCCGCCCGAGGATGCGGTTCATCAGCCCGCGCTTGTCGAGCTGCTCCTCGAGGGAGGCCTCGTCGTAGCGGCCCCGGCGCATGTCGCGGAACACCCTGAGGATCTGCACGAGGATGACGAGGTTGATCAGGCCCAGCAGCACGAGGAACAGTCCCGAGACGCTCGTGCTGATCAGCCCGCCGATCTGTTTGAGCGAGGAGTTCTCGTCGGAGATCTCGCCCGCGACCGCCCGGACGCCGAGCGTGATGAGGGCGACCAGGACGAGGACGAGGGTCGCGTGTCCGAGTGCGAACCAGAACCCGACCGAGAGCGGCCGCTTCTCCCCCGGTCCGCGCTCGGCCAGCAGCTTGCGTGTCGTGTTGTCGATGGCGGCGATGTGGTCGGCGTCGAACGCGTGCCGCATGCCGAGCAGGTAGGCGGTCAGGCCCAGCCCGACGCCGAACACCCCGCTCTCGCCCAGCTCGTAGTGCTGCGGCGCGACGAACACCGCGAGCACCACCCAACCGACGACGGTCAGCGCGACGAGCACGACCGCCATGGCCGCGACGGTGCGCTTCTCGGCGGGCCGCAGGCCGGCCCTGGCCGGGCCCGTGCGCGTGGTGGGGAGCGTCGCCATCGGGGTCCTCTCGTTCCGCCCACGATCACGTGCGTCGTGGACGTCCCAGTCCAGCAGCGTGGTCGGCTCATCGGCAAGGTTGAGCAGATGTCGGAACAGGATGATCCGGGACGAAGTCCCACGACCGGTCACGTTTCGGGCCTGTGATCCAGCACACATATCAACTCGGCGCGACAACGCCCACCACGAACATTCGCCGCCATAGAACGCTATTTCGACGAATCGGTGAATTCACAGGAAATGCGTCTTTCGTGAATCCTGCTACGTGAGGGTGCGAACACAAGTCGCCATTCCTCCGCTGTTGCGTCTAATTTGCGAGAGCGGTTCGACCGCGCGCACCGGTGGAGGCGGACATGCACATTCCCGACGGCTACCTGAGCCCGCAGACCTGTGCGGCCGGGTTCGTCGTCGCGGTGCCGGTGCTGGCGACGGCGGCCGCCCGGGTGAAGCGACGGGTCCGGACACGCAACGTGCCGACACTGGCCGTGCTGGCCGCCGTCAGCTTCCTCATCATGATGTTCAACGTGCCGATCCCCGACGGCACGACCGCGCACGCCGTGGGCGGAGCGCTGATCGCGATACTCCTCGGACCGTGGGCCGCGGCGATCGCCGTCACCGTCGCGCTCGGCTTCCAGGCCCTGTTGTTCGGCGACGGCGGCGTGCTCTCCTTCGGCGTCGACGTCGTCAACATGGCCGTGATCCTCCCGTTCGCCGGGTACGGCGTGTACCGGCTGGTCGCCCGCGGCGCCGCGCTCACCGCCCGGCGACGGGTCCTCGCAGCGTTCCTGGCCGGGTACGTGGGCATCAACGTCGCCGCGCTGTGTGTCGGGGTCGAGCTGGGCATCCAGCCCGACCTCTTCCACGACGCGACGGGTGCCCCGCTCTACTCCCCGTACCACCTCGCGCAGTCGATCCCCGCGATGCTGCTCGCCCACCTCACCGTCGCCGGTGTCGCCGAGGGCATCCTGACCGCCGCCGTGCTCGGGTACCTGCAGCGCGCCAACCTGCCGCTGCTGCGCGTCAACCACCCCGGGGTACCGGTCGACGCCGCCGCGGCCGACGCCGAGCGCACCCGGCGCCGCCGGCTGCGGCCCGGGGTCGTCGCGGCGGTGGTCGTCGCGGCCCTGGTCGTCCTCACCCCGCTCGGCCTGCTGGCGCCCGGCGGCGCGTTCGGCGAGGACTCACCGCAGGACCTGCGGGCGGCACTCGGGCTGGCGGCCGTCCCGGCCGGGCTCGCGCACTACTCGGGCTTCTGGCACGACGTGCTGTTCCCCGGCTACCTCTCCGGCAGTCCGTGGACCTACATCGTCTCGGCCGTGGTGGGCATCGTGGTCGTCGGTCTGGTCGTGTGGGGGGCCGCGACGCTGGCCGTGCGGCTGTTCGGCCGTCGCGTCCCGGTTCCCCCGCCCGCGGCGGAGCGCGAGGACACCGTGGAGCAGGTCACCGACGGACCGGCCCGGTGACCGGCGCCGACGGGTCGCACGCCGGCGCGGTCGCCGTGCCGGACTGGCTGGTGCAGCAGGACGTCGCGCTCTGCCCGTGCGGGTGCGTCGGCAGGCGCCGGAAGGCGAGCTTCCTCACCCGCACGATCCGGGGCGGCTCGGGGATCCTGCAGCAGGTCCTCTTCGGCGAGGACGTCGCCGCCGCGCCGGGCCTGCTGCAGCGCATCGACCCACGGACCAAGATCGTCAGCCTCCTGGCGCTGCTGGTGGTCGCCGGGCTCGCGCACTCGATGATCACGCTCGCGGCCCTCTACGCGCTCACGCTCGGGTTGGCCGCCGCGTCCGCGATGCCGCTCGGGTTCTTCGTCCGCCGGGTGTGGCTGTTCGTGCCGATCTTCACCGGCATCGTGGTGCTACCCGCGACGCTGTCGGTCGTGACGCCGGGCCACGTCGTCCTGACGCTCTGGCACTGGCACGGCGTCGCCGAGGGCGTCACGACGCAGGGACTCCTCGCCGCGGCGCGCGTGGTCTGCCGGGTCGCGGCGTCGATCTCGCTGGTGGTGCTCCTGACCCTCACGACGCCGTGGGTCCGGCTGCTCGCCGCACTGCGCGGGCTCGGCGTGCCGCGGATCGTCGTCCTGATCGTCGGCATGGCCTACCGCTTCGTCTTCCTGCTGCTCGGCTCGGTCACCGACATGTTCCAGGCCAGGCAGGCCCGCACCCCCGGCACCCCGAGGCACGACGGGACCGCGAGGGCCTTCGTCGGCGCCGGGGTCGGTGCCCTGCTCGGGAAGTCCGCGCAGCTGTCCGAGGAGGTCCACCACGCGATGCTCGCCCGCGGCTACCGCGGTGACGCCACGACCCTGGAGCGGCACCGCCTGCGCGCCGCCGACCTCGGCTGCGCCGCCGCGGTCGTCGTCGTGGCCGCCGCCCTGATCTGGGGGGACCACGTCCTTGTCCCACGCTGACCCGACGTCCCACGCCGACCCGACCCCGGACCCGCAGGAGCTGCTCGTCTGCCGCCACCTGAGCTACGCCTACCTGGAGCGCCATCCGGCACTCGACGACGTGTCCCTGACGGTCCGCCGCGGCGAGCGCGTCGCGCTCCTCGGCGCCAACGGCTGCGGCAAGTCGACCCTGCTCAAGGTCCTCGACGGGCTGGTCTTCCCCGACGCGGGCAGCTACACCGCGTTCGGCGCACCCGTCACCGAGGACAGCCTGGAGGACGAGCAGATGTCGCGGGGCTTCCGCTCGCGCGTCGGGTTCGTCTTCCAGAACTCCGACGCCCAGGTCTTCTCCCCCACCGTCCGGGAGGAGATCGCGTTCGGGCCGCTGCAGCTCGGGTTCTCCCGCGACGAGACCGCCGGGCGCGTCGACGACGTCCTGCACATGCTCGGCATCCCCGACCTGGCGGACCGCGCCCCCTTCCAGCTCTCCGGCGGGCAGAAGAAGAAGGTCGCCATCGCCACCGTCCTCGTCATGAGCCCCGAGGTCCTGCTGTTCGACGAACCCACCGCGGCGCTCGACCCCCGGACGCGGTACTGGCTCGTCGAGCTGATCGAGCGGCTCGGGACGGCGGGCCGGACGATCGTGCACGCCACCCACGACCTCGACCTGCTGCACCGCATCGCCGACCGCTGCGTCGTGTTCTCCGAGGACCACCGCATCGTCGCCGACGGCACCCCCGAGGAAATCCTGCGCGACCGTCGCCTGCTGGTCGAGGTCAACCTGGTCCACCCGGCGGCAGCGGCGGTCGGCTGACCCGGCGCGCGGCGCAGGACGGGTCCGGGCCGTCGACCGCCCGTCCGCCCTGCGGCCCACGGCGTCCGGCCGGCCTCACGGGCGGAGATCCGCCACTGAGTCGGGCCGTTCGGCCCTGCCGATCCGCGCCGCGGAGGCGAACCATCTGTGACGTCGGCAGCGTGACCACACCGCGCCGGCACCACCCGTCGCTGGGGAGCGGACGGATGGATCGACCGGGGTGGGCACTGTTCGGGGCTGCCCACCCCGGTCCCGTCCCGCGGGGACGGGCCCGCAGCCGGGCCGCTGTCGACGGGCCGACCCGGCCACCGCGTACTACGCTGCGCATCCGGGACGAGCGAGTTCGGAACGGAGGTCGTGTGCCCCCGCCCGACGACAGCGTGTCCCCGCAGGCCCCCGGCCCGACGTCCCCCCGGGGCAGCGACCTGTCCGTCTTCGGCCGCGGCGGTGAGCTCGGCCGGATCATGGCCCGCTGGGACTGGGCGTCGACGTCGGTCGGGCCGCCCGGGACCTGGCCGTCCGCGCTGCGCAACGTCGTGCGGATCCTGCTGGGCTCCCGGTTCTCCATGTGGATGGGCTGGGGACCCGACCTGGCGTTCTTCTACAACGACGCCTACCAGCGCGACACCTTGCGGGCCAAGCACCCGTGGGCACTCGGGCGGCCCGCCCGCGAGGTGTGGGCGGAGATCTGGGAGGACATCGGCCCGCGGATCGAGTCGGTGCTGCGGACCGGCGAGGCGACCTGGGACGAGGACCTGCTGCTCGTCCTCGAACGGTCCGGGTACCCCGAGGAGACCTACCACACCTTCTCCTACAGCCCGCTGACCGACGACGCCGGCGCCGTCCCCGGTTTCCTCTGCGTCGTCACCGAGACCACCCACCGGGTCCTCGGCGAACGCCGGATGTCGACGCTGCGTGCCCTCGCCGGGGCCGTCGCCGCCGCGCGCACCGAGCGGGCGGTGCTCGACGCGGTGCGCGAGCTCCTCGCCGCGAGCACCCGCGACCTGCCCTTCTCCCTGGTCTACCTGTTCGACGACGGCGACGAGGCGCGGCTGGCGTGCGCCGCGGGGATCGACCCCGGCTGTCCCGCGGCGCCGGCGCGGATCGGGCCGGACGGGCCGTGGCCGACGGCGCAGGCCCGCGAGGGGCGCGCGGTCCTCGTCGACGACCTCGCCTCCCGGTTCGCGACGCTGCCCCACGGGGAGTGGGACCGCCCGCCGACCGAAGCGGTGGTGGCGCCACTCGGCTCCGAGGACGCGGTCGCCGGGTTCATGGTGGTGGGCCTCAACCCCTTCCGCCGCTACGACGAGGGGTTCCGCGGCTTCGTCGAGCTGCTCGTCGCGCAGATCGCCTCCGGGCTGCTCAACGCCCGCGCGTACGAGACCGAGCGGGACCGCGCCGCGGCGCTCGCCGAGCTCGACCGGGCCAAGACCGACTTCTTCTCCAACGTCAGCCACGAGTTCCGCACGCCCCTCACGTTGATCATGGGCCCGCTCGACGAGCTGCGGTCGGCCGACGATGTCACCCCGGAGCGGCTGCGCACCGAGCTCGACGTGATCCACCGCAACGGGCTGCGGCTGGGCAAGCTGGTGAACAGCCTGCTGGACTACTCGCGGCTGCAGGCCGGCCGGATCGACGCGCGGTTCGAGCCGCTGGACCTCGCGGTGTTCACCGCGGAGCTGGCCGGGGCGTTCCGGTCGGCCGTCGAGCACGCGGGCCTCCAGCTCGTGATCGACTGCCCGCCGCTGGCCCGACCCGTCCACGTCGACCGGGACAGTTGGGAGAAGGTCGTCCTCAACCTGCTGTCCAACGCGCTCAAGTTCACCTTCGAGGGGTCGGTCACCGTGCGGCTGCGGCAGGACGGCGACGCCGCCGTGCTGACCGTCGCCGACACGGGGGTCGGTGTCCCCGCCGACCAGATGCCGCGGCTGTTCGAGCGGTTCCACCGGATCACCGGGACCCGGTCCCGGTCCGCCGAGGGCAGCGGCATCGGGCTCGCGATGGTGCGCGAGCTGGCCGCGTTGCACGGCGGGACCGTCGACGCGCAGAGCGAACCCGACCGCGGCACCACCTTCACGGTCACCATCCCGCTCGGCACGACGCACCTGCCCGCCGACCGGGTCGCGGCGGCGCCGGAGGAGCCCGCGCCGACACCGTCGGCGGTCGAGCCCTTCGTGGCCGAGGCCCTGCGCTGGCTGCCGGGCGACGCGGCCGGGACCACCGACGGGCCCGCGGCCGTCGCGGGCGGCCGGGTGCTCGTCGCCGACGACAACGCCGACATGCGCGACTACCTGCACCGGCTGCTCGCCCCGCGCTACGACGTCGAGGTCGTCGCGGACGGGCGGGCCGCGCTCGACGCCGCGCTCGCCCGCCCGCCGGACCTGGTCGTCTCCGACGTGATGATGCCCGAGCTCGACGGGATCGCCCTGCTCGGCGCCCTGCGCGCCGATCCCCGCACCTCGCGCGTCCCCATGATCCTGCTCTCCGCGCGCGCGGGGCAGGAAGCGGCGGTGCAGGGCCTCGCGTTCGGCGCCGACGACTACCTCACCAAGCCCTTCGCCGCCCGGGAGCTGCTGGCCCGTGTCGACGGCCATCTGCGGCTCGGCCGGGCCCGCGCCGACGCCGAGCGGCGGTTCCGCGCCCTCGCCGACGCCACCCCGGCGCTGATCTGGGCCGACGACGCCGACGGGGGCAGGCACTTCGTCAACAAGGCGTGGCGCGAGTACACCGGCGCCGGCGACGGCGACCTCGGCACCGGCTGGCGCGCCCGCATCCACCCCGACGACCTCGCGGGCTACGACGAGCGCCGGGCCGCGGCCGGCGGCGTGTTCGAGGCGGAGTACCGCCTGCGCAGGGCCGACGGGCGCTACCGCTGGGTACTCGACCGGGGCGCCCCGCTGCAGCCGGCGCACGAGGGCGGCGGCTACGTCGGCGGCTGCCTCGACATCGACGACCGCTACCGCGAGCAGGAACGCCAGCGGGTCCTCGGCGTGCTGTCCGCCGCGCTCGACCGGGAGCACTCCGTCGACGCCCGCCGCCGGGTCCTCGTCCGGACCCTCGTCGAGGAGGGCGTCGCCGACCAGGTCCGGCTGCTCGTCGTGGACGACGACGGCGAGCTCCGGGTGGCGGCGCTCGCGGCGCGCGACCCGGAGCACGAGGCGGCGCTGGCGCGGCTCCACGTGTCGTCGCCGTGGATCGCCGAGGCGCTCGCGAGCGGCCGGGCCGCCACCGCGACGGCCGACGAGACGTTCATCCACGACGCGTCGACCGACCCGGAGCAGCGGGAGCTGCGCCACGCACTGGGCCAGGGCGACGTCTCGCTCGTCCCGCTGGCCGCGCGGGGCCGGGTGAGCGGGCTGCTCGGCGTCGCCCGGACGGGGCCGCCTGCCTCCCCCGACGCGCTGGACCTGGGCCTGCTCGCGGAGGTCGGCAGGCGCGCGGCCGCGGCGATCGACAACGCCCAGCTCTTCGAGAGCGAGCAGAACACCAGCCACCGGCTGGCGCTGCTGCAGAGCGCGACGGCCGCGCTGTCGGCGGCGGCGACCCCGACGCAGGTCGCGCAGACCGCGGCGGTGCACTTCTCCCGGCTCGTCGGGACCGCGTCGGTCGCGGTGTGGGAGGTGCGCGCCTCGGGCGCGCTGGAGGTGCTGCACTCGGTCGGGTGGCCCGCCGCCGTCGCGCGGGACCGGGCCTCGGTCGCCGACGACCGGCCGGCCCCGATCACCGATGCGGTCCGCCACGGGTCCCCGGTGTGGGTGCTCGCCGACGAGGACTGGGAGACCGGCTACCCGCACCTGGCCGACCTGGTCCGGAACGACTACGGCTACCCCGCCATGGCCGCGGTCCCGCTGCCCGGGGCGGGCGGCCGGGTCGGCGTCGTCGCGCTCGGCTTCACCCGACCGCGACGACTGTCCGCGACCGAGCGGACCGCGATCGTCTCGCTCGCCGAGCAGACCGGGCAGGCGCTGCAGCGGGCCGAGCTGCTCGCCGCCGAGAGCGGTGCCCGGCTCGCCGCGGAGAACTTCAGCCGGGTCGTGTCGGCGCTGTCCCGCTCGGCGCGCCCCGCCCAGGTCGCCGAGGTCATCCTCCGACACGCCGCCGACCTCGGCGCCGAGGCGGCCGTCGTCGCGATCCGGCGCGGCGACCAGCTCGACGTCCTCGCCGCCGACCCGCCCACGTCCGTGCGACTGCTGGCCGCCGACGGCGCGCGTCCCCTCGCCCGGGCCGCCCGCTCCGGACGGCCGGTGTGGACCGCGGTCGACCCGGACACCGGTTCCACCGCCGACGACGGGCGGCTGCCCGAGCAGGTCGCGGTGCCGCTCGTCCTCGCGGGCGCGCCCATCGGCGTGCTCGGCATGCGCTTCCCCGGGCAGAGCCCGGAGCTGTCCGACGAGGCACGTGCCGCGCTGCTGACCGTGGCCGCGCAGTGCGCGCAGGCACTCGACCGGGCCCGGCTGCACGAGGCGGAGCACGAGATCGCCGCGGTGCTCCAGCGCAGCCTCCTGCCGGCGGACCCGCCGTTCGTGCCCGGACTCCGCAGCGCCACGCGGTACCGCCCGGGCGCCGCGCGCCAGCAGGCCGGCGGTGACTGGTACGACGTCTTCGCCGTCGAGGAGAACCGGATCGCGCTGTCCGTCGGCGACGTCGTCGGCCAGGGACCCGCCGCCGCGGCGGTGATGGGGCAGCTGCGGGTCGCCCTGTCCGGCGCGCTGCGCCAGGGCCTCGGTCCCGCCGCGGCCCTGGAGGCGCTCGACGCGCACGTGTCGTGGATCCCCGGAGCGCTCGCCTCGACGGCCGCGTGCCTGCTGCTCGACCGCACGAGCGGGGTGCTGCGCTGGGCCCGCGCGGGTCACCTTCCGCCGCTGCTCATCGACAGCGACGGCGCCCACTACCTCGACGAGACCCTCGGCTCGGTCCTCGGCCTGTCCGGCAGGCCGCCCTTCGCCGAGGGGACGACGACCGTCCGCCCCGGCACGACCCTGCTGCTCTACACCGACGGGTTGGTCGAGCGCCGCGGCGAGGTCATCGACGAGGGGCTCGCCCTGCTCGCGGCCACGGCGGCCGAGCACGCGGACAAGGACCCCGAGGAGCTGCTGGACCACCTGCTCTCCGACGTCGTCGGACAGCACGGACCCGCCGACGACATCGCGCTCGTCGCCGTGCGGTTGCTCCCGCCGCCGCTGCGCCACGAGTACCCGGCGGAGCCTCGCATCCTGCGCCGGATGCGCGCCGACGTGCGCACCTGGGCGACCGAGTCGGCGGTGTGCCACGAGTTGGAGCAGGACCTCCAGCTCGCCCTCGGTGAGGCCGCCGCCAACTCGGTCGACCACGCCTACCGCGACAGCGCGCCGGGGACCTTCGCGATCCGGGTCGAGCTGGACCGCGAGGGCGGCATCGAGGTGACGGTGCGCGACCACGGGCGGTGGCGGCCGGAGCCTGCCGACAAGGGCTTCCGCGGCCGCGGGATCGGCCTGATCCGGACCCTCGCCGAGGGCTGCGAGATCACCCGGGGCGACGACGGGACGACGGTCGCCTTCCGGCTGGCGCCGGTGCGGGCCGAGATCGGGGCACCTGCGCCCGCCGCCCCGGCCGCGGTCCGGGGCCCGGCGGCGCTCGCCACCCTGGAGGCCCGGCGGGACGACTCCGCGTTGCACCTGCTCCTGCGCGGCGACCTCGACCTCGACGGGATGGCCGCGGTCCGCGGTCCGCTGCGGGCCGAGCTCGCCGCGGCGCCGCCCGGGTCGACGACGGTCCTCGACCTCACCGGCGTCACCTACCTGCCCAGCGCGGGCATCGGCATGCTCGTCGACCTGATCGGCGAGGTCCGCGCCCGCGGCGGCCGGCTGCGGGTGGAACGGGCGGCGACCGGTCCGGTCGCGCGGGCCCTCGCCCTCACCGGCCTGGACGGCTCCGCGGTCCTGACCGGCGACCGCTGACCCCGCTCGGGAGCGACCGTCGGAGGTTCGACCCACCGCGAGGGCGGCGCCCGGCCCCGACGCCCGCGAGGGTGCACAGGGCGGGGCACCGGTCGACGACGGCAGGTCCGGACCGGCGCGCAGCACTAGACTCGAGTCGTGGATTACCTGGTCAGCGGCGTCGGGGTGCTCGACAAGGCGATGCACCTGCTCAACCAGGTCGAGCGCCGCCAGCCGCTGGGATTCCAGGAGCTCGCCGAGTCCGTCGAGTTCCCGCGGACCACCACACACCGGCTCGTCGCGGCCCTGGAGACGCACGGGTTCGTGTCCCGCGACGAGCGCGGGCTGCTCGTCACCGGCAGCCGGTTCGCCACCGCGAGCCTGTCCCAGATCGCGACGCCCGTCCTGGGCCGGCTCTCCGCCGACACGGGCGAGAGCACACAGCTGTTCGTCCGCCGGGGCCCGCACCGGCTCGTCGTGGTCTCGATCGAGTCGTCGGAGGAGCTGCGCACCATGGTGCCCGTCGGCGCGCTGCTCACCGTCCACAAGGGATCGGCGGGCCGGCTGCTGCTCGGTGACGAGGACGCCCTGCGGGCCGGGTGGGTGCAGAGCGTCGGGGAGCGCGTGGCGGGGATCGCGTCGGTCAGCGCCCCGGTCTACAGCGGCCGTCAGCTCGTCGCGGCGGTGTGCCTCTCCGGCCCGGTGGAGCGGCTGGGCACCGACCCGGGTTCCCGCTACGCCGAGGCGGTGATGGCCGCCGCGAAGGAGATCGAGATCGCCGCGGCCACGGCGTCGGACTGACCCCGGCCGGCCGGCGGGCGCCCGCCCCTCGGAGCGCCCGTGAGTGCGGTCAGACGACCCCGTCGCCGCGCAGCTGGGCGATCTCCTCCGGGGCCAGGCCGAGCAGCTCGACGAGGACCTCGTCGGTGTGCTCGCCGAGCTCGGGCCCGAGCCAGCGGATGGCCCCCGGCCGGCGGGCCAGCTTGGGCACGACCCCCGGGAACGGCACGGTCTCGACCTCGTCCTCGACGACGACGTCGAGCGGGACCAGCATGTCGCGGGCCCGGAAGTGGGGGTCGGCGACGATGTCGGCAGCCGAGTAGATCGGCCCGCCCGGGACCTGAGCCGCGTCGAGGATCGCGCTCATCTCGTCGAGCCGCCGGGTCACGGTGAACGCGGCGATCGCGTCGTCGAGCATGGTGGCGTGGGCGGCCCGGCCGGCGTTCCCGCGCAACCGCGCGTCGGTGGCGAGGTCGTCGCGGCCGATCGCGATCATGAGCCGCCGGAACAGGGTGTCGGAGTTGGCGCCGATGACCACCCAGTCGCCGTCGCGGCACGGGTAGGTGTTCGACGGTGCGACGCCCGGGATCGCGTTGCCGGAGCGCTCCCGGACCAGCCCGTACGCGGAGTACTCGGGGACGAGCCCCTCCATGATCGAGTACACGGCCTCGTACAGCGCGACGTCGACGGTCTCGCCCTCCTCGGCCGGCCGGCGCTCACGCGCCCGCAGCCCCAGCAGGGCGCCGATCACGGCGTGCAGGCCGGCGAGCTGGTCACCCAGGCTGACTCCGACACGGGTCGGCGGGCGGTCCGGGTGCCCGGTGAGGTGACGCAGGCCGCCCAGCGCTTCGGCGACCCCGCCGAACCCCGGGCGGTCGCGGTAGGGCCCGGTCTGGCCGTAGCCCGAGATGCGCACGACGACGAGCGACGGGTTGTCGCGGCGCAGCACGTCCGGGGCGATCCCCCACTTCTCGAGCGTCCCGGGGCGGTAGTTCTCCAGCACGACGTCGGCGGTCGCGGCGAGCCGGCGCACCAGGTCCTGACCTTCGGGCCGACGCAGGTCGAGTGTCACCGACTTCTTGTTGCGTGCCAGGGTCCGCCACATCATCGACGTCTCGCCTCGGCCCAGCCGCCAGCGCCGGACCTCGTCCCCGACGCCGGGCTGTTCGATCTTGATGATCTCCGCACCGAACTCGCCCAGCAGGCGCGCGGCCGACGGCGCGGCGACGAAGTTGCCCAGTTCGATCACGCGCACGCCGGCCAGCGGCGGCCGGTGCCCGTCCGGTGCGTCCCCGGGCGGCTCCTCCGGCGTCACCGTCGGAACCGGCCGGTCGGGACGGGCCGGGGCTCCGCTCGCCACGTGCAGGTGTGGGCCACGTGCCCGCGGCGAGCGGCCGAACCCGTCGTCACGACGCCGGCAGGCCCCACAACTTCAGGAACCCGGCCGGCAGCGCGCCGCCGTAGCCCTTGCCGACCTCCGGCGGGACGCCGGCCTCGTTCACGTTCGTCTTGTCCCAGATGCGGATCGGGGTGCGCTCGTCGACCGTCGGCTGCCCGAGCAGGATCCGGAAGGCCTGGTCCATGGACGCGTAGCCGATGCCGACGGTGTCCTCCCCGACGTTCATCGCCACGATGTCGCCCTCCTGGATGAGCTTGAGGGCGTACGGCGAGCCGTTGTAGCTGACGACCTTGACCTGGCCGGCCCGGCCGAGGGTCTGGATCGCGGGCACCGCGCCGGCGACCATCGCGTCGTAGAGCGGGTAGACGTAGTTGATCGAGGGGTCGGCGGTCAGCGCGGACTGGATCTCGCTCTGGGTCTTGGTGTTCCAGTCCGACACCGGGATGTTCTTGACCGTCACCTTGCAGGCCGGGCACTCCGCGGCGAACTCCTTGCTGATGGTGTCGAGTGTCGCCGGGCTCGGGAGCACGTCGGCGCCGCCGATGAGCAGGACGTTGGCGTTGGCCTTGGAGTCGGCGATGATCCAGTCCGCGGCCGCCTTGCCCGCGACGTTGAACGGGGCGGTGACCAGCGCGGTCACGCCGGCGGCGCAACCCTCACACGCCGGGGGGACGGGTGAGGAGTCGTCGTAGAAGTGCGTGACCAGGACCGGGATTCCGGCGGCCTTGGCCGCGGCGAGCTGGGGCTGCAGCGTGCGCGGGTCCGGCGCGGTGCTGAGCACGATGATGTCGGGCTTCGCGGTCAGAGCCGCGTTCATACCCTGCACCCATTCCGACGGCTTGCCCTGGTTGGGATAGATCGTGAACTCCATCCCGATCTTCTGGGCGATCGCCTGCATCGTCTCCTGGATGCTCTGGTTGAACGGGTTCGGCACCAGCGGGATGAGGTACATCCGCTTGCCGCGCAACGTGGTGGGGTCGATCGGCGGGCCAGGCGGAGTGAACGTGGGCAGGGCCTTGTACTTGGCGACGTTCTCGGTCACCGCGGGCGGGACCGTGTTGGCGGCCCCGGAGCCGGTGCCACCTGCACTGCCTCCACCACCGGTGCTGCACGCCGTGAGAGCGAGCGCGAGCGCCGCCACCGCGACCGCTCCGCGGCGTACCACCCGTGTACTGACAGGACGAACGATCCCCATGGGAGTCCTCCGGCGCGGCCGTCGAGGGCGGCGAAGAGCACCGCCTATCCACTATTCGGACAAAACTTCACCGCATATCGGACGTTAACGGCTCCCGGCGATCGAGGACAAGCGACGGGGCATTGCGATTCGGCAACCGATCCTCCCCGACGCCGGCCGGCAGCACGACCCGGCGCACGTCCACGTCGAGGGCGGCCCCGTCGAGGGCGGCCTCGTGGAGGGCGGCCCGTCGCGGGCGGCCGCGTCGCGGGCGGCCGCGCCGTCGCGGTCCACCCCGTCGGGCGGCTCGGCGCCGGGTCGTGTGGTCGCGGGCGCGTCGCCGGGTGCGTCAGCCGTCGGCGCGGGCCAGTGGCCCCGCCCGGCCTGGGCAACGTCGGCAGGCCGGGTGGCGGGGTGTTCGCGCTGCGCGGGCGCGCGGCAGCCAGTCGACGCCGCTGCGGGTGAGTGGACACGCAGGCCGCGGACACCGCCCGGTCCGAGGGGGCCGAGGTCGCATCTCCGGGCGCGACATGGCCGGGTGTGCCCCCGCGCCCGGTGACGCCCACCCCGGGCACGCCCGCGGCCGGTGTCCCGCCCACACCCACAGATCCCTACGCGCCGACCTACTCGCAGCCCGGTCCGGCCCGTACCTGTCCGTCGCGCTGTGGGCGAGCCTCACGAACGTGATGGACGGCAGCTGGGCCGGCCTGATCGTCGCCGGCGTGTGGGCCGTGATCGCCGCCGTCGGTTACGCGATCGGCCGATCGAACCTGCGCCGTACCAACCCGACCCCCGACCCCCGAACGGACCGTCGACACGCTCGAGCAGGTTCCCGACGCCCTGAGGAGCCGGTGAGGAGGACCCCCTTGACGCCCCCTACGACCACCCGCAGCCCACCACCTCGAACGACGATCCCGCTCGTGTCGTCGCTGCTGCCCGCCACGCGGCAGGAACAGGATCTCGCCGAGCAGGTCAAGGACAAGCCCGTCGAGGCCGGGCAGCCCCTCGGCGGGCAGGCGCAGGAGAAGACGAAGGAGCTCGTCGAGAACCTCCGCGAACCGGCGCAGCAGTCGGCGCAGTCGGTCCAGCAGACCGCCCAGGACGCCGCCTCGACCGTGCAGGAGGAGGGCCGGTCGGCCGCGCAGGACGTCCGGACGCGCGCCCAGGACGCCGGCGGGACCGTCAAGGAGACCACCGGCCGCTGACCGCCGCCGACTGCCACGTCCGGCTCAGCGCGGCCGCGGTCAGCCGGACGTGGCACTCTCCTCCACCGCGGACGCGTGGGCGCGGTCCAACCGGTCGGTCAGCGCCGAGATCTCGTGACGGGCCTCGTCGAGCTCGCGCTGGGCCTGACGGAGCTGGTCGGTGCGCTTCCGCAGGTCGGTACGGGCGTCGTCGCGGTCGCGGATCGCCCGGCGCTGCTCGTCGGTCGCCCGTTCCCGCGCGGCCTCGGCGTGGTCGCGATCGCGGCGGGCCTCGTCGCGCGCGTCGTCCGCGCGGCGGCGTGCGTCGTCGCTCGCCGCGACCCGCTTCTCCAGGTCGACGATCGTCTGGGCGGAGACGAGACTGTGCCCGGCATCGAGGAGCGCCCGCAGCCGGACCGCCTGGGCGAGCTGGCGCCGAGAGTACCGACGATGCCCTCCGGCCGTACGGTGCGGGTGCAGCACACCCGCGGTGTCGAGGCTGCGCAGGAAGGCGGGCTGCACGCCGAGCAGCTCCGCTGCCTGCCCCATCGACACCGACGGGTAGTCCTCGTCGTCGAGCCGGTCGAGTCCGTTCATGTCACCTCCTTCGACCCGAGCCTACCGGACACCCTGCAGCCGACGAATACAGGAACCTCCACTCTCGACAACAGAGTCTCGGTACATGCCCCGTCGGGTGTCCACCCAGGTGATCGCTGGAATTCCGCTCTTGCAGACGGAGAACCTCTTCTCTAGACTACAGATATTCGGCAAGGTGACTTGAGCATCGGCACGGGCAATGACCCCGGACCGGGGAACCGAGCAGGAGTTCTCATGAGCCTCGAGCACGTGTGGCTGCAGATGTGCGACGGCGGCCTCGTCCGCGCGGACCGGATCAGCGAGATCGTCGTCCGGCCGACGCCTGCGGTGTCCGGCGGCACGCCACGGTGGTTGGTCGACGTCGTCGTCCCCACCCCCGCGGGCGCCGGCGACCGGCACGGCTGGCGAACCGGATCGCTGCACCGGACCCTCGCCCAGTCCCCCGTCGAGCCGCGCGAGGCGCCACTCGACCTCGCGCGCCTCCTCGCCCAGCTCGACCCCCTCGACACGGCGGGAGTCGTGACGACCCGGGTCGACGCCCCCGCCGGTTCGCGCGCGGACCGCGATCCCGGCCGCGATGCCGGTGCGGCGCCGGTCCGCTTCCTCTTCAGCTCCTTCCGCGCCGCCGTTCCCGCGGATGCGCGGGACGCCTCGACCGGCGCCGACGAGCGCGATCCGGCGGACCCCCGGCAGGAGACGCCGTCGCGGCGGGAGGCGCCGGGGAGCGGCGCGGTCCGCGCCGCCGCGGGTGCCCACTGAACGGCTGACAGCACCGCGGCACCGCGGCGCCGCGGCACCGACGCCTGGTGACGTTTCCCCGCACCGACCGGACGGCATGCCCCGTGACGGCGCCGAACGGTCGACGACCCGACCGATCCACCCGCGCCGAGAGGAGGTGAGCGCCACCCTCCACCACCGGCGTGGCCGATCGCCCCCCGAGTGGCCACGCAGACCACATCGCGACAACCATCGGCGGATGGTGGCCGAACCACCCCGGCCACCATCCGCCACCGACCCGGGACCACCGGCCCGGTCACGCCGACCCGGCCCTCCCGGACTCAACCCTCCCGGACCTCGAGCAGGTCGTTCTCCGCCACCGCCTCGCGGGAGAGCGTGGCGTAGCCGCGCTCGTCGAACAGCACGGTGGGCCGGTCGGCCTCCGTCGCGAGTACGACCCCGTCCCCACTCGGCGTGCCGGACCGGGGTGCTCGGCGTGCGCCCCGAGCGGCCGTCGCCGCCTCCGGCGCAGCCTCGGACGGCCTCCCTCGCCGGCAGGTCGGCGGCGTTCGCGCGGACGATCCGTCCGTCCTCGTGCCGCAACGCCCCGACCTGTTCCAGCAGGTTCACCGCGGTCGTGCGCCGCTGCCGGGACAGCCCCGTGCGTTCGCCGAGCTCGGCGCCGGTGACCGGGCCGTCCGCCACGGCGTCGAGCACGGCCCGCAGCGCGTCCGGCCTCGGCCGGCGGGCGACGAGGAACCGCTGCAGGCGCAGGTCCTCGTGATGGTGGTGCAGCTCGATCGTCGCGGGCTCCCTGTCGCGTCCGGCGCGCCCGATCTGCTGGAAGTACGCGTCGAGCGAGCCGGGTGTCGCGGCGTGCGGCACGCACCGCACGTCGGGCTTGTCGATGCCCATCCCGGACCCGGACGTGGCGACGACGACGTCCAACCCGGACGCGAGGAAGGCGTCGTGCACCTCGTCGCGGCGCGCCCGTCGCAGTCCCGCGTGGTGGTGCGCCGCCCGCACGTCCGGAGCCGCGGCCGCGAGCAGCTCGGCGTAGCGTTCGGCCTCCTTGCGAGTGGCGACGTAGACCAGCCCCGGCTTCGGCAGCTCCCGCCACCCGCTCGACGATCTCGCGGTGCCGCAGACCGTCGTCGGCGTGGACCTGGACCGCCAGGTGCAGCTCCGGTCGGTCGACGCTCGCGACGACCTCCCGCGGCGCGCGCAGCCCTAGCCGCTCGACGATGTCGGCGCGCAGCGGCAGGGCGGCCGTGGCCGTCGACGCGGCCACCGGCGGATGCCCCAGCCGATCGATCACCGCACCGATGCGCAGGTAGTCGGGCGGAAGTCGTGGCCCCACTCCGACACGCAGTGCGCCTCGTCGACGACGAACAGACCGACGCCCGCTTCCAGCAGGCGCGCGACGACGACGTCCTTCGCCAGCTGTGCGGGGGCGAGGAACACATATTCGGCCCGCCCGTCCGCGAGGGCCTCCCATGCGTGCCGCGTCCGGGCCGCGGCCTGGCTCGCGTTGACGGTGACCGCCTCCGGGACATCGCGGTCGGCGAGTCCGCGCTGCTGGTCGTGCTGCAGCGCGACCAGCGGTGACACGACGACCGTCGGTCCGTCGAGCAGGACTGCCGGTACCTGGTAGATCGCGGACTTGCCCGCCCCGGTCGGCAGCACGGCGAGGACGTCGTGTCCGGCGAGCAGGTGCTCCATGCCGGCGAGCTGGTCGGGGTGCAGCTCGGTGAAGTCGAGACGGACCCGCTGCAGCCGCTCACGCGCTGTGTTCACCGGCGCGGGCTACCCCCGGCCCGCCCGCGCAATCCCGGCGCCGCGCCGCTGTCGGCGGCGCCGTTCCCGTGCGGCGCGGCGGCTCGTCCACGCCCTGCGTCGCAAAGGCCGGCCCGGCTCGGCCGCGGCCGAGCCGGGCCGGGCGCTCACCGAGCAGATCGGCGCAGCAGGACCCACATCGTCTTGCCGTCGCGGTGCGGGGTCACGCCCTGGGCGTCGCTCAGCGCGGCGACGACGCCGAGCCCGCGCGCCGGCCCGGCCGGGAGCGTGGGCAGCGTCGGCGACCCGTCGCGGACGGCCACCCGCAGCCCGCGCGCGTCGAGGGTCAGCACCAGCTCCCCCGCCCCCGACGTGTGCCGGACCGCGTTCGACGTCAGCTCGTCCGCGACCACGACGGCCCGGTCGCGGAGCTCGTCGGGAAGCTCCCAGTCGTCGCACGCGAGCCGGACGAGCTCGCGGACGAAGCCCGGTGCGTGCGACCCCTGCGGCAGCTCGGTGGTCCGCCGCACGCGGTCCGGCGGGCTGTCGAGCCGGACCAGAGCCGCCGCGCGGTCGGCGGCGAGGGGCACCTCGCGGTCGTGACCGGCGAGCCGCATGACGCGCACGACCGGGCCGTCCGGGGCGACCAGCACCATCCGCGCGTGCGGCCATCCGCCCGCGCGCGCCAGCACCGTCGCGAAGACGGTGGTCTGCGCCGCCGAGGTGGGCCGGAGCGCCGCCACGTCGACGAGCAGCCGGCCGCGGTCGAGAAGGTGCTTGCGCAGGACACGGTGCAGGGAGCTCGCCCCCGCGACGGTGAGCTCCCCGGTGCACACCACCATCCGGGCGTCGGGACCGTCCTCGACCCGAACCGTCGGTTCCTCGGCTCGCACCGGTCCTCCCCTCTCGGTCGTACCGGATGGTGCCCCCGCTGCGGCGGTCCCGCACCTGCTCGTGCCGTCCGGGGCCTTCCTACGCGTCGGGTTCCTCCGCGTCGAGGTTCCTACTCATCGGAGCTCGGAATCGTGGGGATCCCTACCCGCCGGGGTTCGTAGTCGTCCCGCCCGGCCGGCTCACCCGGACGCTCGGCGGCGGCCGCCGCCCGGTGCCGCGCAGCGGCCTCGTGGTCGCCCGCGGCCGCCAGCACCGCCGCAGCCTGGAGGTGCCGGTGCCTCGAGAGCTCCTGACGTTGTTCGGCCCGATTCCTGGCCTCCTCGGCGTGCCGGCGCGCCGCCATGGCGGAGCGTTCGGCGGCCGCCACGTCGGCCGCCGTCGAGCCTCTCGCGCCGCGGGCCGCGAGCAGCCGCCTGCGCGCCCGCAACTCCTCCAGGCGGACGGCGATCAGCTCGCGCCGTCGTTCGACGGCTGCCAGGAGTGCAGCGTCGTCGTCCATCGCCGCCCTCCCGGCCGGGTCCGCGGGACTTCCGGCTCAGCGGACGAGGTCCTCCACGCTGGACGCCTCCTCCATCGTCAGGATGGCCCCGACGACCGTACCCGTGTCACCCCGCAGCGGGCTCGCGACCACCCGGACGTCGATGGTGCGACGCCGGCGGTTGACGGCGGCGAGGGTCACCTCCTGCGGGCCGTCCTCGCCCGCGAGGGTGCCGCGCACGACCGGCCGCACCAGGTCGAGCGGGAGGCCGATGTCGAGGTTGAGCAGGTGCTCGCCGACGGCCTCGTCGCGGCGCAGCCCCCACAGCTCCTCCGCCTGGTGGTTCCACACCTGGACGACCAGCTCGGTGCCGACGACGACGACCCCCGCCCGCAGGCTGGTGAGGATCGTCTCGAGGAACTCGTTGCTGCGGTCCAGCTCGCTCGTGCGGTCCTGGAGCTCGTCGTTGATCGTCTGGAGCTCGTCGTTGGTCGACTGCAGCTCCTCGTTCATCGTCTCCAGCTCCTCGTTCGTGGACTGCAGCTCCTCGTTGGTGGTCTCCAGCTCCTCGACCGTGGACCGCAGCTCCTCGTTGGTGGTCTCCAGCTCCTCGTTCGTCGACTGCAGCTCCTCGTAGGCGGTCTCGAGCTGGCGGTTGGCCTGCTCGAGCTCGTCCTGGAGCCGGCGGAAGTCGGTCACGTCGTGGAACGCGACGCTGACGCCCAGCGGTTCATTCCCGCCGCCGCTCGCCAACGGGCTGACCTGGACCTCGAGGTGCACGACCTCCGGCCCACGGTGGTAGGTGACGTCGGTGACGCGGACCGTCCGCCGCTCGTCCAGCGCCTTCTCGATGTGCCTGCGCAGCTCCAGCGGCCGGTAGGACAGCTCCAGGTCCCGGAAGGGGCGGCCGACGTCGCGCGTCGAGATGCCGAACAGCACCTCGGCCTGCCGGTTGACCACGGCGACGATCCCGTCGCCGTTGAGGACGACCTGCGCCAGCGGCGACGCGAGCACCGCCTCGTCGCGGAGCAGGTCGATGCCCTCGGGCGAGGACCGCGTCACCAGGGGCGGCGGGTCTGCGAACAGCGTCCCGTTCTGCGGCGCGACCCGCGGCGTCTTGCGGAAGGTGTGGCGCTTGAGGTCCACCGGCAGGAACAGCGAACCGTGGCTGAGCAGCATCTCCGCCTTGCCGAGGAACAGCACACCGTGCTCGGCGAGTCCGAAGTGGAACCGGGCCAGGATCCGTGCCTGGGTCTCGGCGTTGAAGTACATGAGTGTGTTGCGGCAGACCAGCAGGTCGATGCGCGAGATGGGCGCGTCCTGCACCAGGTCGTTGCGTCCGAAGATCACCGAGCGGCGGAGGTCCTTGCGGAAGGTGAACCGGCCACCGACCTGCTCGAAGTAGCGCTCGCGCAGCTCGTCGGGGACGCCACCCACCTCCCGCTCGGAGTAGGTGCCGTGCCGCGCGTAGGACAACGCCTCCTCGTCGACGTCGGTGGCGTAGATCTTCACGCGGTCCCGGAACTCCGCCGGCCCGAGCATCTCGGCCAGGACGATCGCCAGGGTGTAGGCCTCCTCGCCCGACGCACAGCCCGCGCTCCACACCCGGACCGGCTCGGTCGGCCCCTTGCTGGCGAGCAGGTCCGGCAGCACCTCGGTCCGCAGGAACTCCCACGCGTCGGCGTCCCGGAAGAACCCGGTGACGTTGATCAGGATGGTGTTGAACAGCGCCGTGAACTCCTCGGCGTGCAGCTCGAGGTGGTCGAGGTAGTCGCCGTACTCGGTGACCCCGACCTGCGACATCCGGCGGGCGACCCGGCGGACCAGGCTGCTCCGCTTGTACCCGGTGAAGTCGAACCCGCGCGTCTGCTTCAGATGCTGCAGCAGGGCCTCGAAACCCGGATCCGGCTGCGACACTGCCTACTCCCGATTGCTCGGCCGGCGGCCCCGGTCCGGGGCTGCGCCGGCGCAGCCTAGCCGATCGGCGACGGGCCCCCGGAGCCGTGCCGGGCCTGGTCGTCGGCCAGCAACCGGCGCAGGAGGCCGTCGTCGGCCTCGGCCCGGTCGGCGCGCCGCCGGTACTCTGTCACGGTCTCGCGACGGCCGGCGACCGCGGCCGACTCGCCGAGGCGGCGGTGCAGCTCCGCCTTCTCCGCGAGTGCCCGCAGCGCCGACCAGAGGACACGGTCGATGTCCTCGTCCTGCTGCGCGGAGAGGCTGGCGGGCGACCAGGCGTGGCCGACCCGGCAGCGGAACCGCGGCGCGGGCGCACCCGGGAGCCGGAACAGCACGCCGTCGCAGTCCGGGCACGACAGGCCCGACGGCTCCGCCCCCGCCAGCCCGGGCGTCGGACCCGTGGCCCCGGTCGCGCCCTCGGCGATCACGGTCTCGGCATCGGGCAACGCGTCGTCACCGGACCGGGTGCCGGCCGGGGCCTCCGCCAGCAGCTCGCCGACCGCCGCTCCCAGCTTCACCGCCGGCAGCGCCCGGGCCGTGCGGACGTGGTGCAGCACGCTGCTCGGCATGCCGTCGTAGAGCGCTTCCTCCAGGTCCTGGACCAGGACGGGGGCACCCCGGTCGACGAGCGCCGACGCACCCGCGGTGCCGTCGTCGCGGTTGCCCGACAGGACGATCCCGATCGCCGCCTCCCCGAAGTCCGCCGCCGCCGACCGGAAGAGCGGGTCGAGGGCCGGGCGGTGCCCGTTCTCGCGTGGTCCCCGCGACAGGTGCAGGTGCCCGTCGGCCACGAGCACATGGTTGTCGGCCGGGGCGGCGAAGATCGTCCCCGGGACCAGGACGTCACCGTGCCGCGCGGTCACCGCCCGCAGCGGCCCGGAGCGGTCGAGGATCGGGGCGAGCGCGCTCGGGGCGTCGGGCGGGATGTGGAGCACGACGACCACCGCGGCGGGCAACCCCGGCGACAGCGCACCCACGAAGGCGCGCAAGGCCTCCACACCCCCCGCCGAGGCTCCGACGACGACGATTTGCCGCGCCCGGCCGGGCGGGGCGTCGACACCGCGCGACGTCCCTGCCACCTTGCGGCACCGCCTTTCCGGTCGCGTCGACGGCGGCCGGACCGGGCCGCCGCCCTTCTCGTCACCCGGACGATTCGACGACCGGCTCGAAGATCTCGAAGGGCCCCGTCGCGTCCAGCACCCGCCGGATCACGGGCTCAGGCGGCGGCAGCACCCGAAGAGTCCCGGAGCGGGCCTGGAGCTCCGCCCCGAGATGGGCGAGCCGACGCGCACCGCACACCGCGAGGAAGCGAACGCCGGTGAGATCGAGCTGCATCGTGTCCGCCGGCAGGCTCTCGAGCCACCGGCCCATTCCGTCGCAGTTGAGCAGGTCGATCTCGCCCGTGAGCCAGACGCACACCACGCCCGGCCGCAGCCACACCGCACGAGCCTCCCCCTCGGCGCCGTGCCATTCGGACGGAGACGAGACCCGCTCGGGCTGCTCTTCCATGACGACTTCCCTCGATCGGCACGAGGACCGCCGGACGTGCCGGCGGGTGACCTGCACCGCCACGACGGACCCCTGGACGAAACCACGCGAACGCCGCGCAGGCAAGCGGTGTCACGCCGCGGGACCCTGCGCACGCACGGACGCCGAGCGGGTGCGTCGCCGCCATGGTCTCGCCCTTGGTCGAGGCACACTGCGGTCGGCCGAGTCCGTCCCGGTCCCCGACGGTCGCGCCGCTGCCGTGCAACGCGGGCTCCGCCGGGTCCTGCGCGGGCCCGTCGACTCGGCCCTGCACGGTGAGTGGCTCGGTCATCCGGTCCACCCCTGCTGGTCACCGTCCCCATCGGGGCCCGAGTGTCGGTCGCGCTCTTGGACGCGGTGGGCGACCAGCAGACGGCGGTCCGCCGGCTCGTCGGAGCCGCGCTGCTCGCGACGGGCCCCACCGTGGTGACGGGCCGGCCGACTGGAGCGAGCTCACCCTGCCGCGCCGGTCGTCGTCGCTGCGCGCTCGACGCCGCGCCGAACGTTCGCCACCTTCCGGCCGACCGCCACCCCGACCGCCGCGACGATTCCCGCCGCGGCACCGGCAGCCACACACCTGCCGCGTCCTGCGCCGTCCCGCACCCTGTCCCGTCATCCACCCCGGCCTCGCCGCGGCAACCACCCGCTCGACCCGGCGACCGGGCCGCCGCGTCAGTACGCTCGTGCACACCCGAGCCGTGAGGAGCGCCTGCACATGCCCGCGACCTCGGCCACCGGTGTGCCGGCGGTGACGAGCCCCCGTCACGTCCGCGTCCTGCTCGTCGAGGACGACGCCGGCGACGCCCTGCTGGTGTCCGAGCTCTTCGCGGACATCGGCGAGATCCACGACGTGCTCCACGTGCACACCCTGGCCGAGGCCCTCGCCGGCCTCGACGGGGTCGACTGCGTCCTGCTCGACATGCACCTTCCCGACGCCGCCGGCCTCGACGGGCTCACCCGGCTGCTGGCGGTCGACGGGCACCCCGCGATCGTCGTCCTCACCGGTGACGTCGACGAGACCCGCGGGCGCGCTGCCGTCGCCGCCGGCGCAGAGGACTACCTGATCAAGGGCCGGGTCGACGGGCGGTTGCTCACCCGGGCCGTCCAGTACGCCGTCGAGCGACGGCACGCCGAGCGGCTGGCCCGCCAGCTGCACGAGGCCAGGGTCCACGAGCGGGAGAACCGCCGGCTCGCGCGCGGGCTGCTGCCCACGGCCCTGCTGCAGGACCACAAGGTCGACGTGACCACCCGGTACCGCGCCGGACGCCAGCAGCTGCTACTGGGCGGGGACTTCTACGACACCATCGAGACCGACGACGGCACCCTGCACGCGATCATCGGCGACGTCAGCGGGCACGGCCCGGACGAGGCCGCGATCGGCGTCAGCCTGCGGATCGCCTGGCGCACCCTCATCCTCGCCGGCGTCCCCGCGGCGCACACCCTGCCCGTGCTCGACCGGGTCCTCGTCACCGAGCGCCACGACCACACCCTCTTCACCACCGTCGCGACGGTCTCGGTGTCCGCCGACCGCCGGCGGGCCGACCTCCACCTCGCCGGCCATCCCCCGCCCCTGCTGATCGAGGGCACGACTGCGCGGCCGCTGCCCGATCACGCGCTCGGCGTCCCGCTCGGTGTACAGCTCGGCACCACCTGGGCCCCGGTCGAGGTGGCACTGCCGCCGGCGTGGTCGTTGCTGCTCTACACCGACGGGCTCATCGAGTCCCGCGACCACGACGGCGAGGTGCTGTGGGTCGACGGCCTCGTCGACGTCATGGGTGACGTCCTCGCCACGACCGGTCCGGCCGGGGGGTCCGGGTCCGACGCAGTGCTCGACGCCCTCCTGCAGGCCGTCGACGCGCGCACGCCCTTCGGCAACGACGACCGTGCCGTCGCCCTCCTCAGCGCCGCCCCCTCCGCCGCCGGCACCGGGTTCGACGGTTTGCCCGGATCGCGGCCCGGGCACCCCGATCTCGTGTCCGGCCGCACGCGGACCGAGCGTGACGGCCCGGAGAGGAGGCGCATGCGGCACCGCTACGAACCCGTCCCGGAAGCCTGTGCCGAGCTGCGTCGCGACATGCGGGCGTTCCTCACCGCATGGCACGTCGACGAGGAGACCGCGGAGGACGCGCTGCTCGTCGCGAGCGAGCTGGCGAGCAACGCGGTCGACCACGCCCACACGCCGTTCAGCCTCACGGCCACGCTGACCCCCGGGAACCTGCGGGTCGAGATCACCGACGGCTCCTCCGCCGAGCCGCGCCTGCAGCCGTTCGACATACGGGCCACCCGCGGCCGTGGGCTGCAGATGGTGCAGAACCTGACCTCGACGTGGTCGTTCCGGCGCCACGACGCCGGCAAGACGGTGGTCGCCGACCTCGCCGTCGGTGCGATGGACCTGCACGCGTAGCGCGGGACGAACGGGGTCACCACCGTCGAAGAACCGGACAAAAAATATCGCAACACGATAGAAGTGACAGGAGTCGGGTCGTCGTGGTCTGATGCGGTCGTGACGACCGAGGGACCGCCACCTGCCGCGGATCCGGCCGAGGCGGACCCGGCGCTGACCAAGCAGGACTTCGAGGCGCTCGCCCGGTTCCGCTTCGGCATCCGCCGTTACCTGCGCTTCAGCGAGGACACCGTGCGCGGTCACGGGCTGAGCCCACAGCAGTACCAATTGCTGCTGGCGCTCAAGGGCTTCCCGCTGCGCGACTGGGCGACCGTCGGGGAGCTGGCCGAACGGCTCCAGCTGCGCCCGCACAGCACCGCCGAGCTGATCACCAGGGCGCAGAAGCAGGACCTCGTCCGCCGCGTCCCGGATCCCGACGACGCCCGCGTCGTCCGCGTCGAGCTGACCGGAGCCGGGGAGGAGCTGCTCGCGCGGCTCAGCCGCCTGCACCGCACACAGCTCGAGCACATGCGGACCGCGCTCTCCGTCCCGATCTGGCACGACGAGACGTAGCGGCGGCCCCGGCTCCCTCCCCCGCGCCGCGGGCCCGGCGCGGGCCCGGCGGACCTCCCCGTGTGCTCGAACGACCTCCTGGGAGGACGGCCTCCTGGGAGGTCCTGGGGAGGATGCCCCGAGTGGCGTCGGACCCCGCGGGTCCGCGCTCTCGGCCGAGCCAGCCGCATGATGCCCGGAAGACAGGCGGCCCGTCAGGTCGGAAATGCGCAACCTGGGGCGCGCTCTGCTTGCCGGAGGTCGGCAATGTGCTCGCGAAAGCGTCGACAAGGGCGCTGTGGCTGTCGCACCTGTGATAGAGGTGGGTCGGGCGGTCGTGGGGAACAGGTGTTCGGGCGCCGGCAACGGCGTTCCCGCCACCTCCGCGGCCCCTTCCGAACACGGCCCGGCTCTCGTCGGGCCGTGTTCGTCGTGCATCAGGGGTGGACGGGGGGCGTCGAGCGCGGTTCGTCGACGACCGGGCCGATCACCGCAGGACGGCAAGGAAGACAAGAAGGACTCGGAAAGGACGAAGGCGTGACCGAGGAAGCGGTGTGGCTGGCCGAGATCGCGTACCAGCGGCTGCGCAACGAGCTCGCGGAGCTCTTGCGACAGCGGGCCGAGGGGGCGGAGGGCGGCGCCGGCGACCATCTCGTCGGCGACAGCGCCGATTCGACCGGCGACCACCAGCGGTTGACCGATCGCCGGGAACGCGACAACCGGATCAGGAAGCTGCAGGAGTTGCTGCAGAAGGCGATCGTGAGCCACGACCCGCCCGACGACGGGGTCGCCGAACCCGGGATGTTGCTGACCGTCCGCTACGAGGAGGACCAGGAGTCCGAGACCTTCCTGTTGTCGCACTACGAGGAGGGCGCGTATCCGGACGACTTCATGACGTGCTCGCCGGACTCCCCGCTCGGCAGCGCCGTGCTCGGCAAGAAGGAGGGCGACCGCATCGAGTACTCGCTCCCGAACGGGGAGAGGATGCAGGTCACGCTCCTGCGAGCGGTTCCGTACCGGACCGAGACGTTCCCGGTCGCCGGTTGACCTCGCCGGTCGACCCGTTCATCGGCCATCCCGGCAACGGGATCTCATCAGGGTAGGTGTCCATGTCCGGCGCGGTCCGGCGGAAGTGGTGGCGGCCCCGCGACGAACCGGGGCCCGCCGTGCTGTGGTGGCGCGCGGTCGTGGGCGCCTCGGTCGTCGGACCCGACGGCGAGCATCTCGGCCACCTGCGTGATCTCGGCCTGGCGCGGTCGCGCGGGCAGCCGTCGGTGGCGACGGTGCTGGTGGACGCGGGCGGGCACCTCTACGTGCTCCCGGCGGAGGCGGTCCGGAGCTGGCACCCGCGGCGGGTGCGGCTGGGCGAGGTCGCGCGGTCCACCCGGGAGCCGTACCTGGACCTCGAACCGGCCCCGGAGTGGCTGGGGCACAGCGTGGTGGGCAGGCCGGTGCTGTCGGTCGCGGGCCGCCCGGACCGGCACCTGGTGAACGACGTCGGGCTCCGGTGGCACCGCGACGGCCGGTGGGTCGTGTGGCTGATCGACTCCCGGCCGCGCTGGCAGCGACGGCTCGGCCTGCCGCGCAGGACCATGCCGTGGGAGGCACGGTGCCGTCACGGCTCCTGGCAACGGTCCGACCACGCCGCCCGCGAGGCGGACACCGAAATCGGCACGGGGATCGGCACGGAGGCCGGCACGGAGATCGACACGGAAATCGGCGTCGGACGGCGCCGGGCCGGGTCCCGGCGGGCTCCCTCCCGCACCGCGCGGACCCGGCACACCGGTGGCACGGCGACGAGCAGCGACGTCCGGCCGCCGGCCCCACGCGTCGCGGTGCGGCGCTGAGCAGCGCCGCGGGCCTCGCCCGGCCACGGCCCGCCGGAGCCCGACCTCCGCACGTCACCGACCGCGCCCGGCTGCCGAGCGTCGGCAGGCGCAGCGACGACGCCCCTCCGGCCGGCACCGGGCCCGCGGGCCCGGTGCCGGACCGGTGCGCCGGGGGCCGCGCCCGGCCCGCCGTCGCCGGAACGCGGCGTGCCGCCCTACCGTGGTCGGGTGGCAGGCGGTGTGGACGGCGTGACCGGTGGCGGCACGGGAGCCGGGACGCGGCCCGATGCCGCACTGCGCGAGCTTCTCGGCGCGATGGACGGCCGGTGCAACAGCTTCGCTGCCAGGCGCGCGGCGCGCTACCTCTCGGCGTCCTACGACCGCGCGCTCGCCCCCGCGGGCCTCCGGACGACGCAGTTCACGATCCTCCACAAGCTCGCGGTGGCGGGTCGCGCGTCGATCTCCGGGCTCGCCGACACCATCGCGATGGACCGGACGACGCTGGCCACCAACCTCAAGCCGCTCGAACGCGACGGGCTGCTCACGGTGCGGCCGGACGAGCACGACCGGCGCACCCGGCTGGTCGAGATCACCGAGGCGGGGCTCCGCACGCTCGAGCACGCATTGCCGCTGTGGCAGGAGGCGCAGGACACGTTCGAAGCGGCGTTCGGCGCCTCCGAGGCGGCGAACCTGCGCACGGCGCTCCGCGCCGTCCTGGACACCGACCTGGACCCCTGGGCCGAGTGACCGTCACCCCGTCGCGTCCGGCGTGCCCGGCGGTGACGGGAATCTCCCGATCGTCCCGCTCACCCCGGGGCGCCGCGGGCCACGCCGGGCATACCGTCGGACACGAGGTGCACGGCGGACGAACAGCACGAAGGGATGCGGGCACAGCACATGCACGAGGCACTACAGGCGGTCTACGAGCGGGTACTGTCCCGCAACCCGGGCGAGACCGAGTTCCACCAGGCGGTCCGTGAGGTGTTGGACAGCATCGGCCCCGCCGTCGACAAGCACCCCGAATACGCGGACGCGCGGATCGTCGAGCGGATCTGCGAACCCGAGCGGCAGATCATCTTCCGGGTGCCGTGGGAGGACGACCACGGCGGCATCCACATCAACCGCGGGTTCCGCGTCGAGTTCAACAGCGCCCTCGGCCCGTACAAGGGCGGGCTGCGGTTCCACCCCTCGGTGCTGCTGGGCACGGTGAAGTTCCTCGGCTTCGAGCAGGTCTTCAAGAACGCCCTGACCGGCCTGCCGATCGGCGGCGGCAAGGGCGGCTCGGACTTCGACCCGCGCGGCCGATCGGACCGCGAGGTCATGCGGTTCTGTCAGAGTTTCATGCTGGAGCTCTACCGCCACATCGGCGAGTACACCGACGTCCCTGCGGGCGACATGGGGGTCGGTGGGCGCGAGCTCGGGTACCTGTTCGGCCAGTACAAGCGGATCACCAACCGCTACGAGTCCGCCGTGCTCACCGGCAAGGGGCTGATCTACGGCGGCGCGCAGGTGCGGCGCGAGGCGACCGGCTACGGCAGCGCGTTCTTCGTCGAGGAGATGCTGCAGGTGCGCGGCGACTCCCTCGCCGGCAAGGACGTGGTGGTCTCCGGCTCGGGCAACGTCGCGATCTACACGGTCGAGAAGGTGCACCAGCTCGGCGGTCGGGTCGTCGCGTGCTCCGACTCCGACGGGTTCGTCCACGACCCGTCCGGCATCGACCTCGACCTGCTCAAGGACGTCAAGGAGGTCCGCCGGGAGCGGATCCGCGCCTACGCCGACAAGGCCCCGGGGGCGACCTTCGTCGAGGGCGGGTCGATCTGGGAGGTGCCCTGCCGGGTGGCGCTCCCCTCGGCCACGCAGAACGAGCTCGACGCCGCCGGTGCGGCCGCGCTCGTGCGCAACGGCTGTGTCGCCGTCGGGGAGGGCGCCAACATGCCCACCACCCCGGGCGCGGTGCGGGTGCTGCTGGAGGCAGGGGTCGCGTTCGGGCCCGGCAAGGCGGCCAACGCCGGTGGCGTCGCCGCCTCCGCGCTGGAGATGCAGCAGAACGCGTCCCGCGACTCCTGGACCTTCGAGTACTCCGAGGCCAGGCTGCGCGAGATCATGAGGGACATCCACGCCCGGTGCCACGCGACGGCCGAGGAGTACGGCGTTCCGGGCAACTACGTCGCCGGGGCGAACATCGCCGGCTACGCGCGGGTGGCCGAGGCCATGCTCGCCCTGGGCCTCATCTGACCGGGCCTCATCTGACCGGGCCTCATCCGACCGGCCTCAACCGACCGGGCCTCATCCGACGCGCTCGGCCGCCCCGGGCCGGCCCGCGGCCCGGCGGCACACTCCCTGCCGGAGGTCGGCAACGTCCACGGCCGCATGATGTCCCGTCGGCACCCCTGCCGCGGCCCGCGGTCTCCGGCATCGTGGGTCTCGTCCGCGTCACCCGGACAGGGGCATGCGGGGGTTTCCCGACCCGCCCTTCGCCGACCCCCGCATGCCCCGCCGCCGCGCCGTCCCCGCCGCGCGGTCGGTCACCGTCGTCCCGTCGCGAAAGGAGCTCGCGGACCCCGACGTCCGCGAGGCGCTCGTCATGCCTGCCCCGAAGTCCCCACCCCTCGACCTGGAGCTCGTCGCGGAGATCGTCCGGCGCACCGGCCTCGCGTGCCGGGTCACCGCACCGGCGACGGCGCTGCGGGCGAGCCGCGTGGGAGCCGACGGGACCTCGTGGACCGTGACGGCCGACGTCGTCACGGGCGACCCCACGGCGGGCGGCGACGCCGGCCCGCTGGCGTTCGTCGGGCCCGCGGGCTCGCCGGTCTCCCGGGTGCTGCGCGCTCCGGACGAGCGCCGGCTGGCCGCGGTGGTCGTCCTGCAGGCCCTCCGGCGCAGCCCCGACGAGCTGCTCACCCACGACGAGGCGCGCGCCGCAGGGTTGGCCGACGACATCGTGTGGCCGCTCGGCTCCCCGTGAGTGGCGATGGTCGCCACGACAGTCGCAATGGCGACCATCGCCACTCACGACCGCTCGTCGTCGTCGCGCTCGTGCTCCTGTGCGCGCTGCCCGGCACCGGGCGGGCCCGGGGCGTGGAGATCGAACCTGACCCCGATCATCCGCACGACGAAGCAGACCGCCGCGGCGCCGAGCGCGGCGGGCAGCCCGTAGACGCCGGCGCCCACCGCCGCGACGGTGAGCCCGGCAGCGACCAGCGCCGGGATCGCGTACAGCTCCGAGTGCAGCACCGTCGGGACCTGCCGGACGAGGGTGTCGCGGATCGTGCCGCCGCCGACCGCCGTGACCGCTCCGAGCAGGACGGCCGGCGCGGCTCCGAGGCCGAACTCCAGGGCCTTCGCCGCGCCGATCACCGCGAACACGCTCAACCCGACGGCGTCGAGGACCAGGATCGGCGTGCCGAGCGCGTCCAACCGACGGCTCAGCACGAACGCGACCGCGCTGCCGCCCAGGGCGAGCGCCAGGTAGCGCCAGTCGGTGAAGGCGGCAGGCGGGATCGCGCCGATCAGGACGTCGCGGGTGATCCCGCCGCCGAGCGCGGTGATCACCCCGAGGGTCAGCACACCGACGACGTCCAGCCGCGCGGCCCGCACCGCGGTCAGCGCGCCGTTGAGCCCGAACACGAACGTGCCCGTCAGGTCCAGTACGAGCAGCAGCGGCTGCGTCACCCCGCCTTCCTAGCAGCCGCCCGTCGACACCGCCGTGCCTTCCGGGACGGCGGCGAGCGGGCGGCCCGTCACTCGAGGAACCGGCGCTCCCGGCGGGGTTCGGCCTGCTCGGCGCATGAACCCGGCACGTCGGCCGACGACCGGGCGGCCGGCCGCCCGGCCCGCTGCCGGGATTGTCGCGCTCGCCGGGCAGGCGTAGCCTCCGCCGGCATGCGCGGCGGCCGGACCTCCCGGGGCCGGCGTGCGCAGCGACGGAGCCGTCGTGACCGGTGAGGGTGGAGGCGGACATGACCGCTGAGGACTACACCACGCCGCCCCGAGCCGTGGGCCGCGATGCCGTGTTCGTCCGGCACCGGCTCAAGAGCCCGAAGGTCGCGGAGTCGGCCTACGTCGCGCCGAACGCGGTGCTGTGCGGCGACGTGACCGTCGGCCCGCACAGCCGGGTGCTCTTCGGCGCCGTCGTCACCGCGGAGGGCGGTCCCGTCGAGATCGGCGAACACTGCGTGGTCATGGAGAACGCCGTCATTCGCGGGGTGCCCCAGCACCCGGCCCGGCTCGGGGACCACGTCCTCGTCGGCCCCCACGCCTCGCTGACGGGCTGTGTCGTCGAGGGTGACACCCGCATCGCGACCGGCGCGGTGGTGTTCAACGGTGCGCGCGTCGAGGTCGGCGCCGAGGTGGAGTTCCATGCCGTCGTCTACGTGAACACCGTGGTCCCGGCCGGGACGGCGGTGCCGATGGGCTGGTTCGCAGGAGGTGATCCGGCGGAGCTCGTCGCCCCGGGCGAATGGGAGCGCATCCGGGACCTGATCGGCCCGCTGGACTACCCCGGCACCGTGTTCGGGGCGGCGGGACAGGGCGGCTCGGTGCCCGACATCGCTCAGCGCTACGCCCGCGCGCTGGCGCTGCACCACCGCGACACCGTGCTCCCGCCCGGCCAGCACGACCAGTTGCCCGGCCCGACGGGCAACGGGCGGGCCGGGACGGTCCGCAGGCCCCGGCGCAGGCGGGTCACCCGGACCGAGCAGCCGGACGAACGTCTGTAGGGCACGTCCGACGGACCCACCCGTGAGGGTCAGGCATGGGTGAGGGCCCGGCCGGTGAGCCGCCTGGTGGGAATGGCGAGGGTGTGCGCGGTCCGGCCCGGCGCACACTGCGTCGGGAGCCGCGGCCCGAGCGCGGCGAGGCGCTGCGGATCGGTGATCTCGTAGGCCTCTCCGACGGCGAGCACGCTCCATCCCGTCCGGGTCGCCGGGTCGACGTCGTCGGCCTGGAACCCGACGACGACCCCGTTGACCGCTCGTAGGAGGGGGCCGTCGGGGCAGGTCCGGAAGACGATCTCGTCACCGTCGACCAGGAAGTTCACGGGATGGGCGGCAGGCATGGCCGCATGGGTGAACACGAGGCGGCCGATCGCGGCGCCCGCCAGCAACCGCAGGCACTCGCCGCGGTCGAGCTCGGGCAGGCCCGACGACATGCTCGCCGCCGGAGGAGAGATCCACACGGGTCCAGTGTCCCTGCGCCCACGCGTGCGTCACCGGGCCGAAGGACCCCCTTCGCACGGACTTCCCGTCCTTCCTCGGCCCTCGGGCCGGGGCACCGCCCACACCGGTCTCACGCACGCACCACCGCGACCGGGCAGCCGGCGTGCCGGAGGAGGACCTGGCTCACCGAGCCCAGCAGGGCCCCGCGCACCGACCCGCGCCCACGGCTGCCGACCACGACCAGCTGCGCGCGCCTCGACCGGCTCACCAGCGCCGCGGCCGGGTTGTCGCGCACGACCTCGCGCGTCACCACGACATCGGGGTACTTCTCCGACCAGCCCGCCAACCGCTCGGCCAGCAACTCCCGCTCGCCCGCCTCGATGGCGTCCCACTCCAGCAGCGCCCATCCGGCGGCGTCGAGCGTCGAGTCGCTCCACGCGTGCACGGCGACGAGCCCGCTGCCCCGCGCCGACGCGGCGGTGAACGCGAACGACAACGCGGGCTCGCTCACCGGTGACCCGTCGACACCCACCACGACCGGGCCGTCCGGCGTCGGGGTACCGCGGACCACGACGACCGGGCAGTGCGCGGAGGCAGCGGCGGCGATCGACACCGATCCCGCGAACAACCCGGCGAAACCTCCCACCCCGCGGTTGCCCACGACCAGCAGCTCCGCGGTCTCCGACTCCTGATGCAGGACCGCGGCCGGCACCCCGCCGCGGACCTCCGTCTCGGTCCCGAGCTCCGGCGCGACGTCCTCGGCGATGGCGCGCGCGTGCGCCAGCCACTCCTGCGCTGCGGCCTCGATCGCGTCGCGGAAGATCTCCGGCTGCAGGGCGACCGCGCCGATCCCCGCCGGGACGGCCCAGTCGACCGCCGCGACCAGCCGCAGCGGCAGGTGCCTGCGCGCCGCCTCCTGTGCGGCCCACCGCACGGCCCCCGCCGCGGCCTCGGAACCGTCGACGCCCACCACCACGCCGCGGGGCCTCTGCTCGCTCACTGGCTGCTCCCCTCTCCCGACCATCCGTCCGTCCGACGGTGCCAGAGCACGGCCGGGCCGACCACAGCTGTGGGTCACCCCGGCTCCGGTCCGGCGACCCCGCCGGCCGAATCACAGCCTGCTCAGGTCCTTCGGCCCTGCCCGCACCCACACTCGTCGGCTCACCATCGATGTCGCCGGTCAGCGTGACCACACCGCGCCGGCACATCCCGTCGCTGGGGAGCGGACGGGGTAGTCGGGCCGGGGTGGGCGTCCATGGGGGAACGCCCACCCCGGCTCAGCACCCGACGTCCGACGGCAACTCGTCACCGTCGCAGCGCGGTCGGCGGTTCGTGCCGGTGCAGGACGACGGCCAGCAGGATCACCGCGAGCCCGATCCCGAGCATGACGGGCTGCAACACGTTGTAGCGCTGCACGACGAGCAGCTGGACCCCGATCCAGGCGACGAGCGCCCCACCGGCCGCGATCGACACCACCGGCGCCCACGTCGAGCGCCGGGCCTCCAGGACCGCGGCAACGGTCATCGGCACCGCCACGACGAGCACCAGAAGCATCCCGGGGACCACCCAGGACGTGAACGGGGTCGCCGAGAGCCAGTCGTGCGGCATCCCGATCATGTTGTCCGCCATGAGTCCCACGCCGCCGTAGACCGCCGAGAGGGCGACCAGTGCCTCGACCACCACCAGGGACCACCGGGTGACCCGGACCGTCTCCTGTCGGCTCGCCTGCGCCACGTACCGCATGTCCACCTCGCGTCCGTCGCCGGGATCGTCAGGCAGAGCCTCGCGCGGCCGGAGCCCGTCGACCACGGGCCGGCCGTCCCCTGCGACCCGCTGACGGACCGCCGTCGACGGGACCTTCGGCCCGTGCACCCCGGCGAGCACGGCCACGTCCGCGACCGATGGCACCCCGCGGCCACCCGGCGCGGCGCTCGCGGCGTCGGCCGAGGAGGCCGGCCCGGTCACGGGGTACGCAGCGTGATCGTCGCCAGCGCGTACTCCCGGACCGCCGCCTCGAGGTCCTCCGGACCGTAGCCGTCCGGCAGCGTCAGACCGAACCGGCGCTGCGCCTGCGCCCGGCCGATGCGCTCGACGGCCCGCGCGAGCGTCGCGGCGACGGCAGCCGGTTCCTCGGTCACCACCGCGGTCATCGGTGTCGTCCGGCCGTGGTGGGTGACCGTCACGTCCGACCCGCCGCGCAGATTCGTCCGCCACCGGTGCTGGGTGACCACCAGCAGCTCGTCTCCCAGGTCCGCGAAACCGACCGGGATGTCGTAACGACGCCCCGTGCGCCGGCCCGTCACGTGCAGGATCAGCACCTGGTCGTCGACCAGGCCGTGCAACCGGGAGCCCGCGAGCCCCCGCACGACGGGATTGATCGCATCGATCAGCCGCTGGGGCGGAATCCTCCTGGTGATCGTGACCGTCATCGTCTCCTCCTCGCCTCCGGCGCCCGGCCCGGGCATCGGCCGGGTCGGACGCCTCCAGCCTCGTCCGTCGCACCGCGGCGCGCTGCGGCGCTCCGGCCCCTCCCCCGGGGCCGAACGACCGGGCGGCGCGGTCGGGCCGGAGGTCCTCGG
Source organism: Pseudonocardia sp. D17 (assembly GCF_036984265.1). Lineage (NCBI taxonomy): Bacteria > Bacillati > Actinomycetota > Actinomycetes > Pseudonocardiales > Pseudonocardiaceae > Pseudonocardia > Pseudonocardia sp. D17. The sequence goes on from NZ_BPRG01000113.1 coordinate 183,560, forward strand.
CGGACGTGCCGGAAGCCTCACGCGAAGGCCCCGACCGGACCCGGACGCTCGGGGCTGCGGCCCCGCGACCGAGGAGGAACAGTGCACGCAGACGTCGGAGACCACATCGTCGTCGAGAACAGCGTCCTCGACGCCACCCCACGGCGCGGGACCGTCGTCGCGGTGCTCGGCAAGGACGAGGGGCTCGAGCACTACCAGGTGCGGTGGCAGGACGGGCACGAGTCCCTGTTCTTCCCGGGACCGGACGCACACCTCGAAAAGGGCTGAACCGGGCGGCCCGGGACTCGTCCCGGCGGGAATGCGCCTCCCGGACCGGGTTCGGCCCGACGGGTCACCGCGGCGGTGCGGCGGGCAGCGTGCGTCGTCCGGAGAGGAACTCCGCACGCTCCGCCCCCTCCACCACCTCGTAGGCGACCGAGCCCGCAACCGTCACCAGCCTCAGGACCTGGGACAGCCGGACCGCGTAGGCCGTCGCCCGTGCGGCCCCGTCCCATACGTACAGACCCCGGTAGACATCGGTCGACCGATCGGCGAGCCAGAGCTTGCTCACGAACCCCGGGAATCCGGCGAACAACGGCGTGTTGACGACGCACGTCCTGCGGAAGACCGCGTGCGCCCACCGCGCGGCCCCGACCCACCGCAGGCGGAAGGCCACGACGAGCAGGACCGGGTCGGTCGCGCGCCGCGCGGCGACGGTCTCACGGAACACGGTCGAGCAGGACCCGTCGACATCCCGGAGCTGGGCCCCGACCAGCGACGACGGCATCGTCAGCCGGCGCCGGGCGAGCAGGCGCGCGGTCGTCCCCGCCGACCTGGCCACCGCCAGGAGGACGTCGGCGGTGCTCGGCTTCACCTCGATGGTCATGACGCCTCGCCGGGTCGTCGGACGGATGCGGGGCCGCGGTGAGCCCCGTCCGCGAGGCTAGGAACGGGCGGCGGGCGCGGAGCAGGGGCGAACGGCCCGGCCGCGCGCGCCGATCAGACCGTCCTCGTTCCGGGCTCGCCTTCAGCCGAGGTCGATGCGCAGCGGGCCGATCCTGATCACCAGCCGCCCTTCGGCGCGTGGCGCCCGCCTCGGCTCGCGACCGGCGGAGGTGGCCGACGGCGTGGCCCGGTTGCGGGGGCGGGGGCGGGGACCACCGGGCCGTGCGCGGGCGGCCGCCCGCGCGGCGTCGTAGTGCGCCCGCCGGATCGGGTCGCGCAGCACCTGGTAGGCGTGCAGGACGTGGGCCAACGCCGCCTCCGCCGCCGCGTCCGGGCGTGTGTCGCCGGCCGCGCCCCGGGTGTCGGGATGCAGCCGTCGCAGCGCGCGGCGGTAGGCGCGCCGCAGCTGTTCCTGGTCCGCGTCCGCGGGTACGCCGAGCACCCGGTACAGGTCGGGCGTCGCTCGTCCTTCGCCGGCCACGTGCACCTCCGATGCCGTCGACGACCCACGGTTACCCGGCTCTGCGCCCGGAGAACCGAACCGCCCGCCGGTCGGCCGAGCGCTCCACGGTCGCCGGCGCCCGGACGTGCCGGCTTCTCCGGCCGGAACCGATCATGACCGCGGTCCACCGGGAGGGGGCCATCGGTTCTGTTCAAGGCCGGTCGAACGCCGTTATCGTCGAGCCTCGCCACGAACCAGGAGGCCCCCGGTGACGATCTCGGTGTTCCTGCTCGACGACCACGAGATCGTCCGACGCGGCATCGCCCAACTCCTCGAGA
>NZ_BPRG01000114.1:0-5240 GCF_036984265.1 Pseudonocardia sp. D17
GGCGGCGGGGGCGGATACCCGCACGGCGGCACCGCCGGCTACTCCGGCGACGGGACGCTGACCTGCGGCGGGGGCGGGGGCGGTGGTGGTGGCGAGTCGTTCGTCGGCAAAGGTGCCCATCTGCTGGCCTTCGACGGGGTCGCCGGCAACGGCGACGGGAGCATCGTGCTCAGCACCCACCTGACCGCCGCGGTCTTCCACTGCACGCACCGCAAGGAGGCTTGGCGTGTGCCGACGACGGTGACCTCGGTCGACGCGATCGTGGTCGGCGCGGCGGGCGGCATCCCCACCGACCCGGGCGTGTCCGGGCGTCCGGGCTACGGCGCGCGCGTCGCGGCGACGATCGCGCCGGCCGGCTCCGATCTGACGGTGACCGTCGGCTGCGACGGGAACAGCGGCGCCGGATACGGCGATGCCCACGGGGGTGGCCGCGGCATCGCCCACACCTTCACCGGTTTCAACGGCGGGGGCGGCGGAGGGGCCAGCTCCATCACCGACGCGGCGGGCACCAGGCTGGTCGTCGCCGGTGGTGGGGGCGGCGGGGGCGGCTCCACCTACTTCGCGCCCCAGGCCCGCGGCGGCAACGGCGGCTCCGCCGGCTACGGCCCCGGCCGGGCCGGGGCCCACGGCGGTTCGGGAGGACAGGGGATCTACGGCCACGGTGGCGACGGCGCGCACGAGTCGAAGCCGCGCGGCGCCGACGGCGAGGACAGCGCCAAGCCGCCGTTGCTCGGCGGCGGGGGTGGGGGCGGCGGCGGTGGCGGGTACGCGCATGGCGGCGGCCGCGGCGAGAGCAACAGCTTCGGCGGCGCTGGGGGTGGCGGCGGTGCCGGCGACTCCTACGCCGACCCCACCCGTACCCGCGGCGCCACCTTCGAGCCGGGCGCCGACGGCGGCAACGGCGTCGTCATCCTGCTCTACACGCCGTGACGCAACATCCGACTCGGCCGTGATCCCCCGGCCGGCGTGACCTCGCGGGTCCGCTCCTACGCGGTAGGCGCCGAGCGTCGTGCGGGCTGCAGGTAGTCTCCCCCAAGGCCCTCGTAGCTCAGGGGATAGAGCACCGCTCTCCTAACGCGAACCAGGCATGATCACTGCCTGCGCGTCCGCCTCGGGACCCACGATCACCAGCCCACCCGCTGCCACCTCGTGTCAGCGGGTGTTGGTCTGTTCCGGCCCTCATGTGCCCCAGGTGTGCCCCGGCAGAGCGGCTCCCCCGCCCTGCTAGTGCCATCCCGTCAACCTGCTGCAAGCCGACCGCGCGGCCGTCCGTGGGCGGCCCTCGACGCAACCGCCGCCCGACCTCGATCAGCTCCGCCCACGGGCGGCCGTGTGGTAGCCCGGAGGGAGGTTGACGGGATGGCACGGTCGCCCATCCCGGAGACCTGCCCGCCCGGCGAGGGCATAGGCACTTCTGCGTGAACGCGGACGCGGCCAATCAGGTGGAGGCGCCTCATCTCGCCTCGCGCGCTCTGACCAGCACATCCCTTCCGGCGCGTCTCAGGTGAGTCGCCCTGGGTCCGGTGGAGGCTCCCGACCTTGGAAACGAGGATGGAGCCATGCCGAGAGAGCAGTCGCCGGGCAAGCCGACCACGCGCCGCTACTCCGAGGAGGAGAAGGCCGCCGCGGTGCGGATGGTCCGCACCCTGCGGGCGGAGCTGGGCAACGAGCACGGCACCATCAAGCGGGTCGCTGACCAGCTCGGCTACGGGGTCGAGTCGGTGAGGTTGTGGGTGCGCCAGGCCGACATCGACGACGGCCACCAGCTCGGCGTCACCACCGACGAGACCGCGCGGGTCCGTGAGCTTGAGCAGGAGATCCGTGAACTGCGCCGGGCGAACGAAATCTTGAAGCGGGCCGCGAGTTTCTTCGGGGCGGAGCTCGACCGCCAGTATCGCAGGTAGTGGCGTTCATCGACGCTCACCGCCACATGGTGGTCGAGGGCAAACCGTTGGGGGTCGAGCCCATCTGCCGGGTCCTGCAGGTGGCCCCCAGCACCTACTACGCCGCAAAGACCCGCCCGCCCTCGACGCGGGCGCGCCGCGACGCCGACCTGATCCCACAACTGGTCGGGTTGTGGGACAGCAACTATCGCGTCTACGGGGCACGCAAGCTCTGGAAGGCGGCCGGCCGGGCCGGACTTGTCATGGGCCGTGACCAGGTTGCTCGTCTTATGCGCACGGCCGGGATCGAAGGCGCCCGACGGACCAAGAAGACGCGCACCACCCGCCCGGATCCCACCGCTGCGCGTCACCCCGATCTCGTCGACCGCTACTTCAGAGCGGAGGCGCCGAACCAGCTGTGGGTCACCGACCTGACCTACGTCCCGACCTGGGCCGGGATGGCCTACGTGTGCTTCATCGTCGACGCATTCTCCCGCACGATCGTCGGGTGGCGGGTCGCGGCGCACATGCGCACCACGATGGTGCTCGACGCGGTCGAGATGGCCCGCTGGTCCCGCGGGACCAGGCTCGACGGGCTGCGCTGTCACTCCGATGCTGGGTCGCAGTTCACCTCGCTGCGCTACGGAGAGCGGCTGGCCGAGATCGGCGCGGTCCCCTCGATCGGGAGCGTCGGGGACTCCTACGACAACGCCCTGGCCGAGACGGTGAACGGCTACTACAAGGCCGAACTGATCCGCGGACCGGCGCGTCAGCAGCCGTGGAAGACCGTTGAGGACGTCGAGCTCGCCACGCTGGGCTGGGTGCACTGGCACAACACCAGCCGGCTGCACGGCTACCTCAACGACCGCCCGCCGGTCGAGTTCGAGCAGGCGTTCTACGCTGCCCACCGGGACGGCCCTCAGGCGGTCGAAATCCCATAAGCCGGGCCTCCATCAGACCCAGGGCGGCTCACAGGAACTGACGGATGCACGCAAGCTGTTCGCTCCGGCTTTGCTCCGCCCGACCACGCTTCGCGCCTTGGCCAGCCCAGACGCCCCATGTTGCTCGATAGGTTGACGTCGGCCTGGCGCTCATCGGTCGAGTACGGGAGCCCTCACGCCGCCGCTCCCCCGCCCGCGCGTGAACAAGTCGCAGGGATGACGCCCCGTGGCGTGGTGTAGATCGTGCGCGGCGGTCAGCTTGGTGGTGATGATGCCGCGACGAGCTCGGCCCGCGCTACCTCTTGCTTCGCGTCGCTGGCGCGGAGGGCGGCCATGGAGCCTTCGGAGAGGTAGCGGCGATCCGAGACCTGCCACTCGTCGTGGGCCTCGACCAGGACCGCGCCGGCCAGGCGCAGCAGCGCGGCCGGGTTGGGGAACACCCCGACCACGTCGGTGCGGCGTTTGATCTCTTTGTTCAGCCGCTCCAGCGGATTCGTCGACCAGATCTTCTTCCAGTGGCTGACCGGGAACGCGGCGAAGGCCAACAGCTCCGGCTCGGCCTCGCGCAGCATCGCCTCCACCACCGGAAACTGCTGCCCGAGCATGGCCGCGACGACCTCGAAGTGCTCGCGGACGTGTTCGGCGTCGGGCTGGGCGAAGATCGTGCGCACCGCCGCGGCGACCATCTCCGCGCTCCCTTTCGGGACGCGGGCCAGCACGTTGCGCAGCAAATGCACCCGACACCGCTGCACCGAGGAACCGGCGAACACAGCCTGGACGGCGTGCCGCAGCCCGAGGTGGGCATCGGCGATGACCAGCTGCACCCCACCGAGCCCGCGCGCCTTCAACGAGCGCAGGAACTGCGTCCAGAACGCGCCGTCCTCGGAGTCGCCCACGGCGAACCCGAGGACTTCGCGGCGCCCGTCCGCGGCCACCCCGGTGCCCACGACCACGGCCTGGGACACCACCCGGCGGTTCACGCGCGCCTTGCAGTAGGTGGCGTCGAGGAACACGTAGGGGAAGGCCTGGTCGGCCAGGGAGCGGTCGCGGAACGCTCCGACTTCGTCGTCGAGGTCGGCGCAGATCCGCGACACCTCGGACTTGGAGATCCCAGTGTCCGCGCCCAGGGCCCGGACCAGGTCGTCGACCTTGCGGGTGGACACGCCATGCAGGTAGGCCTCCATGACCACCGCGAACAGGGCCTGGTCGATGCGGCGGCGCCGCTCCAACAGCGACGGGAAGAACGAGCCGGTGCGCAGTTTCGGGATCCGCAGCTCCAGGTCCCCGACCGTGCTGGTCAAGATGCGCGGACGGTGCCCGTTGCGCTGGGCGGTGCGCGCGTCGCTGCGTTCGTGCGGGGCGGCGCCGATCACCGAGGTCAGCTCGGCCTCGATCAACGCCTGATAGATGGTTTCCGCCGCCGTGCGGACGCGGTCTTCGACATGGGCGGCCTTGAGTGTCTCCAGCACCTCGAGCAGGGCAGACTGGTCCAGGGTCATCGTGCGTCGTGTCCTTCCGCGAGCACCTTTGAGCCGGTCTCGCTGACCGTCGCACGATGGCCCCCCACAACGCGGTCACCCACGCCGTCATCAGGACCGACGTCCTACACCACGCCCTGGGACACAACTGTCGCAGGTCTCGGTCCACCCAGGATCGGCGAAACGAGCATCGCTTCCGGCACTTCGCAGCAGCCGAGGGCGTGGGGTGCTGGTTGGCGTCAGAGCGCTCCACTCACGCGGCAGGATGTAGCAATGTCCAAGCAGCCCCCCGATGCTGGAGCGCCGCAGTCTTCGCCGGAGCCTCCGTCAAGAACTGACTCCGAGCTAGCAGCCGACCGCCGTCGAGCGCCAAGCGAACCCGTGGATGATGCCCGGCCGCAAGACATTGAACTCTACTGTGCAATGCTAACATTTACTATGCAGCGGCTGGAGTTTGTCGGCCAGCTCCACGCCAAATCCGGACTGCGCGCTGTCGACGTTGAAGTCATCGCATTGAATATCCGTATGGCGCTCGAAAGCGTTGTACTATCTACACTAATTGCAAATCGCCCTGCAGCAGCGGCCGTCTCAGATGCCTTCGCGACCAAGACGGCTTCCGATGCCCGACGGATTGTTAAGCGCGTCAACCCTAGATACTGGCCGAAACCGTTCAAATTTCGCCGCTCTGTCGACGAATCCGGCCGGGAGACCTGGCACATGGACTCGCCCGAGGATGAGTTCCTTCGTGAAGACGAGTGGGGTCGGGCATACGGCTATTGCAGCGCCCTCCTGCACGCGACTAATCCGTATCAGTACCTCATGGAGCGGAAATCTTACAAAGATCATCTTCCTGTGATCTTGGAGGAATTGCATGCATACTGGCTCTTCCCAGATGAGGGTGTAGTTGGCGGTCTGGTGGCGCGCGGGGTGGTCGGCGC
>NZ_BPRG01000115.1:0-27390 GCF_036984265.1 Pseudonocardia sp. D17
CAGCCCATCACCCGATCCTTGATCGCCTACGACCACTGACCGGGTTCGGACTTACTCGTCTAGCCGGTCGGGTACGCCGAACCGTCGGTGCGTTCCCAGACGCCGGCGGCCGACATGACGATCAGGGCCCTGCCTATGCTCATGAGGTTCCTCCTCCAGTTGTCCGGATCAGGCCGCGAGGTGGTCGGTGGTGGCCGCGGTCCGCGCGGTGACGTCGAGGTTCGCGCCGTCCCCACGCCGCAGCAGCTGGGCGGCCAGCTCCAGACCCAGGCCGCGCGACGTACCGGTCACGAACCAGGTCGACGGCCGCTCGGACGGAGGACGCACGATGATCCTCGATTCGGTGTTCAGGGGGGCGCGGTGGCGGGTGGTGCCTCGTTTCTCGCGCACTGTCGAGTTGCCGCGCTCGACCGCGCCCCGGGCCGTCATCTCGCGCCCTCCGTGACCTCGGACGCGGCCACCTCGATGAGCAAGTCCGAAATCGTGATGCGGCTGTTGTCGGCCGAGTCGCGGATCCGGCCGGCCGACATGCGCGCGGACCGGATGAGCGACGAGGACCCGGATGGCGCGGCGCTGTCGGACCTGCGTGAGTCGGCCTCGATCGAGCAGGACGCGGACATGGTGATCCTGCTGCACCGGCCCGATGCGTTCGAGCGCGACGATCCGCGTGCGGGCGAGGCCGACCTGATCCTGGCCAGGCACCGCAACGCCCCGACCAGCACGATCACCGTCGTGCACCAGCTGCACTACAGCCGCTTCACCGACCTCGCCCGGGAGTCTCCCGCCGAGTGGAGCATCACTGCGTCCGCCACCTGGTCGCCGGACCGCGCAACACCGCCTTGATGAAAAAGCGCTGCCCCAGGCCATCGGATCAGGGGGGCGACGGCCGAGAGCACCTCGCGGTGGTCCACCACCATCGGTCAGCCGGGTCTCGGGCGTGCCTCCTGCCGCGACGTCATCGGCGGGACTGCCTCGCGATCGCCACGCAGGCGAGGACGACCACCACCACCAACGCGGCGACGATGCCCACCTTGGCGAGGAGATCGAGCAGGAGGTCCGCCACGGTCACAGGCGATCCCCGAGCCGGCGCGCCACCTTCTGATCAAAGCCACTCCCCCACGATCCACCGCGGCGGCGCGCGTACCCGGCGGCTGCCCGGGAGGCGACGGGGCCCAGGCGGCGGCGAGTCTCCTCCCAGCGTCCGCGCCGCTTCAGCCTGGTGATCAACGCGAACCCGACGATCACGAGCACGGCAACGATCACGGCCAGCACCGCGAACCTGACCAGCAAGAACGTCAACACGGTCTCCATCGCTCCTCCTTATTTAGCACGGCCTTGCTACAACAACGTAGCACGCGCATGCTAGAAAGGCGAGATGCCGAAGGTGGTGGACGCGGAGCAGCGGCGCCGCGAGGTGTTCGACGCCGTGTTCACGGTGGTCGTGGAGCACGGGGTGCACGGGGCGTCCCTGCGGCGGGTCGCGGAGACGGCCGGGCTGGCCATCGGCTCGGTGCGGCACTACTTCGACTCGGCAGAGCAGATGCTCACGGAGGCGGCCGCGGAGGTGATCGCCCGCGTCACCACGCGCCTCGAGGCACACCGGGCCGAGCTCGACGCGGAGACCGACCGGGGTGTCGTCGCGGAGCGGATGATCGCCGAACTGCTGCCGTGGGACGCGGTGAGCACCCGGGAGACGACGGTCTGGCTGGAGTTCGCCCTGGCCGCCCGCACCGCTCCCGCCTACCGAGCGACCGCCGAACTGTTGCACGCGGGCGTTCGCGAGCTGGCCCGACGGATCGTCGAGAACCGGGTTCCCCCGGAGCGGACTGCCGTCGAGGCGGAGCGGCTCGCCTGCTTGATCGACGGGCTGGGGTTCGCGGGGACGCTGCATCCCGGCTCCCTGCCGCCGGGGCTGGCCCGGGACGTGGTGCGCCGCCATCTCGACTCGCTCGGCGCCTGAGCCCTGGCATCGTCTCGGCCAGCGCCGCGTCGTGCAGTGTCCGCGAGGCACGGCGCTTCTTGCGGGCGTAATAGCCGCTCGGGGCGACCTCGATCGCCACCGCGCTTGGCCTGACCACCGGGCTGCCCGTCGCATTTGTGCGTAAGGCCGCCAAGCCCTACGGGACGCGCCGCCGCGCCGAGGGGGTCGAGGTCCAGGGTCGCCGGGTCCTCGTCGTGAAGGACGTTGGCACTTCCGGCGGTCGGGTCGCGATCTTGACTGCGGCCCTTCGGGAGTGTGGGGCCGTGTCGGGGTGGCCGCGGCGCTGTTCACCGACTTCGACCGGCTGCCACCTGCGCACCGGAACTACGCGCGCTGGATGTTCATGGACGAGGACGCCCGATCGCTCTTCGTGGACCGGCAGGACCAGGCCCGGGCCGCGGTGGAGAGCCTCCGGTTCGAGGTGGGCCGTGACCCGGACGCCCGGGCGACCGTCGAGCTCGTCGCGCAGCTGCGCGCGGACAGCCGCGAGTTCGACCAGTGGTGGGAGCAGCACCGTGTCCACCAGCGCACGCACGGCTCGAAACGCCTCCGCCATCCGCTGGTCGGCGACCTGACCGCCCGGCGGGGCACCGAGAGCCCGCCGCACCTCGGCACCCGCCGCACCGGTCGGCGACGCCGTCAGCGACGCCCGCCCTTGCGGGCCCCGGACTTCTTGCGGCCCGCGGCGGCCTTGCCCGACGTCCCTGCGGGCCGCCGTGCGCTCGCGGAGCCGCCCCGGCGCGCCGCCGCCCGCGCCGCGCCGCCCCCACCGGAGGCCGCACGTCCGACAGCCGCCGCAGCGGACCCCGACACACCCGGCCCCGGCGCAGCAGGCCCCGACCCGCCGACGGCCGCCGTCTCCGCGGGCGACCCCGACCCCGCGACCGGCTTCGCCCCCGGCTTGCGGGTCACGGCCGGCGGCCGCACGCCCGGCTTCGGCGCGGTCACGGCCGCGACCGCGGCCTTCTGTTCGGCCTGCGCCGCCTCCTCGCGGTCCATCGCCTTGTGCACCAGGTGCTGCTGGACCATCGTCCAGCCGTTGTTCGTCAGCCAGTACAGCAGAATCGCGATCGGAAACGTGAAGAACAGCCCACCGAGGATGACGCCGAGCGGGAAGATCCACGGGGTCAGCTTCATGAACCCGGCCATCTGCGCGGCCTGGGTGCCGGGCTCCGGCGGGGCGGTCTGCGCGGCCAGCTGCTGGCGCTGGGAGTTGCGGGCGGTGATGTGCGTGGCGACCGCAGCGAGCAGCATCAACGGCACCGCGACGACGACGACCTCCCACCGCTCCACGTGCGAGCCGAACGAGTCGAGCAGCGACTGCGGCATCGACACCCACGACGACAGCGGCGCCCCGAACAGCCGGGCCTCGAGGAACGAGCGCACCTCGTCGGGCCCGAAGACGTAGTTGCCGATCGCGGCGTTCTGCTCGAACGTCAGGCCCGGACGGTTGAAGTAGCGCAGCACGTGCAGCAACGCGAGGAAGACGGGCATCTGGATCAGCAGCGGCAGGCAGCCGCCCAGCGTCGAGACGCCGTGCTCCTTCTGGAGCTTCTGCGTCTCCGCCAGCATCTTCTGCTTGTCGTTCGCGTGGCGCTTGCGGATCTCCGCGAGCTGCGGGGCGAGGGCGCGCATCCGGCGCCCGGACCGCACCTGCGACAGGAACGGTTTGATCATGACGGCGCGCAGCGTCAGCACCAGGAAGACGACCGACAGCGCCCAGGCGAACCCGCTCGACGGGCCCAGCACGAGCGCGAACGCCTGGTGCCAGAACCACATGACGGCGGAGACGGGGTAGTAGAGGAAGTTCAGCACGGCGCCACCCCGGTCGGGGCGGGCACAGGGCACGACGAGGACATGCGGGACTCCAGGAAGGACCGGTGACGGGGACACGAACGACCCCGGCGGCGCGTCCCCGGAACGCGGGACGACTCAGACCGCCGGGAGCAGCCCCGACGGCGCCCGTGCGCGGGTGTGCCCCGCGGCGTCCGGGTCCTCCTGGCGCGGCGCGGCGGCACGCGCTCTGGCCTGCCGCAACGCCTTGACGACGAGCGCGTGCAGCGGCGCCGCGGCCACCCGCAGGACGGCCGACGCGTGCCGGGCCATCCCCCACGCGAGCAGTGCCGCGCCGAGGACCCCGATGACGACGCCCGGCTCACCGGCGAGCAGCGCGTAGCCGACCACGAGCAGGACCAGTGCCTGCACCGTCGGCGCGCTGCGCATCGTCACCCCCTCGTCCCGTTAGACGGTACCGGACGACACGACCGTCACGTCGTCAGCAACCCGCGGCGGTACGCGGCGGACACCGCGCTGGCCCGGTCGCGCACCTCGAGCTTCGCGTAGATGTGCAGCAGGTGCGTCTTGATCGTCGCCTCGCTGATGAACAGCCGCCGGGCCGCCTCGCGGTTCGTCGCACCGGCGGCGACGAGCTGCAGCACCTCCAGCTCGCGGCTCGACAGGGCCTCCTCGGTCGGCGTGCGGACCTGCCCCATCAGCCGGCCCGCGACGGCGGGCGAGAGCACGGCCTCGCCCCGGTACGCGGCCCGGACGGCGCGCAGCAGCTCGTCGCGCGGGGTGTCCTTGAGCAGGTAGCCGGTGGCGCCGGCCTCGATGGCGGGCAGCACGTCGCGGTCGGTGTCGAACGTCGTCAGTACGAGGACACGCGGCGCCGACCCGCTGCGTCGCAGCTCCCTGATCGCCTCCACGCCGCCCATCACCGGCATCCGCAGGTCCATGAGCACGACGTCGACGGGATCGTCGGCGGCCGCGAGCCGGGCAAGCGCCTCGGCCCCGTCGCCCGCCTCGCCGACGACGACCAGGTCCGGCGCGCCCGACAGCACGCCGCGCAGCCCGTCGCGGACCACGGGGTGGTCGTCGACGATCAGGACCCGGATGGTCGAACTCACAGGGGCACCTCTCCGCAGGTTCGGGTCTCGGCCGGGATCGCCGGCACGCTCGCACTCAGCGCGGTCCCCTCGCCGGGCGCGCTCTCCACCGTCAGCGTGCCCGAGACGCGGTGCACGCGCTGTTCCATCGCCGTGAGCCCGAACCCGCCCGCACCGCGGTCGGGCAGGTCGAACCCGCGACCGTCGTCGCGCACGTCGAGCACGACCACGTCGTCCATGTAGGACAGGGTGATCCCGACGGTCGTCGCCTCGGCGTGCTTCGCGACGTTGGCCAGCGCCTCCTGCGCCACCCGGAACAGCGCGACCTCGACGTCGGGCAGCAACGGCCGCGTCGCGCCGGTGGTCTCGCGTCGCACCCGGACGCCCGTCGTCTCCGACCAGCGGTCGACGAGATCGGCCAGCGCCTCGGGCAGCTGCGCGCGTTCGAGGGGTTCGGGGCGCAGCGCGTCGACCGACCGCCGGGCCTCGGTGAGGCTCTCGCGCGCGAGACCGCGAGCGATCCGCAGCCGGTCGCGCACGTCGGCCTCGCTCGAGGCGGCGTCGGCGGCCTCCAGCTGGGTGACGATGCCCGTCAGGCCCTGCGCGATGGTGTCGTGGATCTCGCGCGCCATCCGGGTGCGCTCGTCCTGCACACCCGCCTGCCTGGCCTGGGCGACGAGCTGGGCGTGCAGCTGGACGTTCTCCGCCAGCGCGGTCTCCAGCTGCGCGTTGGTCTCCTCCAGCTCCGCGATCATCCGCTTCCGGCGCTCCGTCTGCTGCGCGCTGATCGCCGCGAACCAGTTGAACCCGCCCGCGACGACGGCGTTGCCGACCAGCAGCGCGGCCAGCGCCCACCACCATCCGGTGCTCCACGGCAGCGCGAGCCGGCCGCCCATCTGCGAGAACGCCGCGCACCCGCCCACGAAGGCGACCGCGACGTAGCGCCAACGTCCGTGCAGGTAGCAGAACGCGTGGCCGTACCCGCCGATCGCCATGAACGCGTAGAACGGCGAGAGCCAGGTCAACGCGGCCATCAGGACGAGCAGGCCGGCCATGTAGACCCCGCCGACCACCGGGACGCGGGCCCGGATCGGCTCGCGCACCGACAGGAACCAGATCCAGCCGAGCGCGACGGCGGTGAGGGCCGCCATCCACGCCCACGTCGTGGCGGTCTCGCCCGACACCGCGAACGCCGTCAGCACCGTGCCGAGGAGGAGACCGGCGAGCGCGGCGAACCGGTCGATCGCCTTGTCCATCCGCTGCTCGACAACGTCGAGCCGGTCCAGCTCCCGCGTCGCCATGGTTCCCCCTACTCCCAGCGGAACAACCTAGTCGCGAGGAGACCGGTCAGCACCGTCCAGGCCAGCAGCACACCGAGGTGCAGCAACTGCGGCCACGACCCGGCGGCGGCCGCCTGCAGGGCACCGGCCCCCGCACCCAACGGCGTGTAGTCGCTGATCGTGCGCAGCACCTCGGGCATGACGTCGCGGGGCAGCCAGAGCCCACCGAAGAACATCAGCGGGAAGAACAGCACGGTGCCGATCGCGTTGCCCGTCCGCCCGCTCGGGGCGACCGCCGCGACGAGCAGCCCCAGCCCGTAGACCGCCCCGCCGAGCAGCACCAGCGTGACGAGGTAGGCCGCCAGGTCCTGCGGGAGCGGCACGCCGAACGCCAGCCGGGCGACGAGCAGCACCAGGATCGTCGACACCAGCGTCACGCCGAGCATCGTCGCGGTGATCGCGAGCAGCAACGTCTGCGGCCGGACCGGCGTCGTGCGCATCCGGCGCAGCAACCCCTGCTCCCGGTAGGTCGCGACGACGGCGGGCAGCGCCTGCACGGCCGACACCGCGAGCACCATCGCGACCATGATCGGCACGTAGAGGTCGATCAGCCGCGGGCCGCCCGGGGTGACCGGCTCCTTGAACGACGGGATCAGCCCGAGCACGACGAGCAGGACCGTCGGGAACAGCAGCGTCGCGACGGCGCCGGCCCGGTCGCGCAGGAACAGTCGCAGCTCGGAGCGGGTCAGCGCGCCGAGCCCGGCGAACCCGGACGTCCTCGGACGGCCCGTCCCGGCGGGTGCCGCGGTGGTCGTGGTCATCGGATCCCCTCCCCCGTGAGGGCGACGAACGCGTCGTCGAGTCGTGGCTGGGTGACGCGCAGCTCCGCGGCGACGATGCGCCGCTGCGCGAGTGCGGTGGTGACGGTCGCGAGGACGTCGCCGGTCCCGGTGATCTCGACGCGCCCGTCGCGCTGGACGACGGAGGTGACCTCGGGCAGCCCGCGCAGCAGCGCCTCGTCGACCGGCTCCGACGGCCTGAACCGGATGACCTGCGGCGCCCGGGTGCGCTCGACCAGCCCCGACGGCGTGTCGATCGCGACGACCTTCCCGGCGTCGATGAGCGCGATCCGGTCGCAGAGCCGCTCGGCCTCCTCCATGAAGTGGGTGACGAGCACGACCGTGACCCCGTCGTCGCGCACCTGCTCGACCAGCTCCCAGGTGTTGCGGCGCGACTGCGGGTCCAGCCCCGTCGTCAGCTCGTCGAGGACGGCGACGCGGGGCCTGCCGAGCAGCGCGAGCACAATCGCGAGGCGCTGCTGCTGACCTCCGGAGAGCTTGCCGAACCGGGTGTCGCGCCTGCGGGTGAGGCCGAGCCGGTCGACGAGCGCGTCACCGTCGGCAGGATCGTCGTAGAACGACGAGTAGAGCGAGACGGCCTCGGCGACCGTCATGCGCTCGGGGAGCTTGCTGTCCTGCAGCTGCACCCCGAGCACCCGCCGCAGCTCGGTCACGTCGCGCTGCGGGTCGAGCCCGAGCACGCGGATCGTCCCGCCGTCGGGCACCCGCAGGCCCTCGATGCACTCGACCGTCGTCGTCTTGCCCGCCCCGTTCGGGCCGAGCACCCCGAAGATCTCCCCCTCCTGCACCTCGAAGGACACGTCGGCCACGGCGAGATGCTCCCCGTAGCGCTTCTGCAAGCCGTTGACCTCGATGACCGCCATGCACCAAGACTGGTGCGACGGGCGGCGCCGCGGATCGGACGCGAGGCTGCACCCCGGGCACCGCGGGGTGGACCGCCGGTCAACCGATCGGCTGATCACCGCAGCCGGCGCCCGCGCGGCCCGGGCTTCCGGCGCCGGGCCCCGGCCGGAGGCCGCGCGCCGCGCCTCCTGGCGGGATACCGTCGCAGCGTGCCCGAGGGCGACACGGTCCATCTCGCCGGCAAGCGGCTGCACGCGGCCCTCGCCGGCAACCGGCTGCTGCGCGGCGAGGTGCGCCATCCACGCTGGGCCGAGCACGATCTCGCGGGGCTCGTCGTCACCGGCGTGGCGAGCGTCGGCAAGCACCTCTTCACGCGCTTCGACGACGGCCGCAGCCTGCACAGCCACTTCCGGATGGACGGTTCCTGGCACCTCTATCGTCCCGGCATGCGCTGGCGCCGCCCGGAGCACGAGGCGCGCGCGGTGCTGGCCACCGACGAGCGGGTCGCCGTCGGCTTCGCGCTGCACGACCTCGAACTGCTGCCCACGGCCGCGGAGGACCGGCTCGTCGGCCACCTGGGCCCCGACCTCCTCGACCCCGCGTGGGACGACGGCAAGGCAGCGGAAGCGTTGCGCCGCTTCGTCTCACGCGCCGACCACGAGGTCGGCCTGGTGCTGCTGGAGCAGCGGGTGATGGCCGGGGTCGGCAATCTCTACAAGAGCGAGGTCTGTTTCCTGCTGGGCGTCTCCCCGTGGACGCCGGTCCGCGACCTCCCCGACCCGATGGCGGCGATCACGTTGTCGCGCAAGCTGTTGCTGGCGAACGCCGACCGTCCCGAACAGTCGACGACGGGGTCGCTGCGGGCCGGTGAGGCGCACTGGGTGTTCGAGCGCGGCGGCCGGGAGTGCCTGCGCTGCAGGACCCGCATCCGCACCGCCGACCAGGGCGACGGGGTGTACGCGCGCCCGGCGTACTGGTGCCCGCGCTGCCAGCCGGGCCCCGCACCCGTGGCCACCCACCGGCCGGCGCACCGGCGCACCGGCCCCGGTCGGTACTGACCGGGCCCGTGAAGACGACGACGCCCGCCCCGGGGACCGGGACGGGCGTCGAGGGCAGGACCGTCAGTTCGTGCCGGGCTGGGGCTGCGCCGCCGGGTTGGCCTGCGGCTGGGCGGGCGCCGGGGCGGTCTGCCCCGAGGTCACCTCGCCGGCGACGGGGGTGCCGTGCAGCGACGCGCGGATCTGCTCGAGGCGGCTGGCCCCGGCCATGTCCACCGTGGACTGCTGGACCTCGAGCATGCGGCCCTGCACCGAGTTCTGGGCGAGCTCCGCGGAGCCGATCGCGTTGGCGTAGCGCCGCTCGATCTTCTCGCGGACCTCCTCCAGCGACGGGGTGTTCCCCGGCGCGGAGAGCTCGGTCATCTGCCGCAGCGAGGCCGCGGCCTGCTCCTGCATCTTGGCCTGCTCGAGCTGGCTCAGCAGCTTGGTGCGCTCGGCGATCTTCTGCTGCAGCATCATCGAGTTGCGCTCGACGGCCTGCTTGGCCTGCTGCGCGGCACCGATCGACTGGTCGTGCAGGACCTTGAGGTCCTCGACCGACTGCTCGGCCGTGACGAGCTGGGTGGCGAAGGCCTGCGCCGACTGCTCGTACTGGGTGGCCTTCTGCTCGTCGCCGCTCGCCCGGGCCTGGTCGGCGAGCACCAGGGCCTGCCGGGCCGAGGCCTGGAGCTTCTCGATCTCGCCGAGCTGCCGGTTGAGCTTCATCTCGAGCTGGCGCTGGTTGCCGATGACGGCCGCAGCCTGCTGCGAGAGAGCCTGGTGCTGACGCTGGGCGTCCTCGATGGCCTGCTGGATCTGCACCTTGGGGTCGGCGTACTCGTCGACCTTCGACGAGAACAGCGCCATCAGGTACTTCCAGGCCTTCGTGAAACCGTTGGCCATCTGCTCCGCCTTACCTCCGAGTGCGACACCGATCAGTCACCGCGCAAAGCCGGAACCAGCCCCCCGGTGCGCGCTGCGGCCCCCATCGTGGCACCGCGCACGACCGATTTTCCAGCGCGGCGCGACGATATCGGGGATCGTCCGGAGGTCGCCGTCGGGGCGACCCGGGGCCCAGGCTACCGAATCCGGGGGATTCCCGGAGGCCGGGCTCGAGGGCTCGACCAGCACCGACGGGAGGGCGCCACGCGGCACCCGGACGGCCGGGCGGCAGTGGGCTGCGGCAGTCGCGAAGCGGTCGGGGCGGCGGCGGTCAGGCGGCGGCGCTGACGCTCGCCACGGGCGACGCGGGGGTGGCCGCGGGCTGCGGGCCGGCCGCGCCCGTCGCGGTGCCGGCGATGCGCAGGTCGGCGTGGCGCTGGCCGATCGGCACGATCATCTGCGGCCGCATCGACTCGGCCATCTCCTCCGCCGCCGCGGTGAGCAGGTCGGGCAGGGCGATGTCGAGGGCCTCGCAGATCGAGGCCAGCAGCTCGCTGGAGGCCTCCTTGACGCCGCGCTCGACCTCGGAGAGGTAGCCGAGGCTCACCCGGGCCTGCCGGGACACCTCGCGCAGGGTCCGACGACGGTCCGTCCGGGCACGCCGGAGGCTGCCGCCGATCGCCTCACGCAGCAGCACAGCCATGCGACCCTCCTCGTCCACCCGTGCCACGGCCCGCCGGGCAACCCTGGCGGATCCGTGCCCGGACCGCGGACGGCCCGGTGGCCTCACCGTACCGACTGCGGACGTTCCGCGTCGCCTGCCGAGCCGGACGGACGTGTCCGCCGAGGGCGAACACCCCCGGCCGGGCGACGTCGTCCGGCCGCCCCGCCGACGTGGTCACGGCACGTCGTGGACCGCGGTACGGGCGGCGCGTCGCAGCCGGACGGCACGCACCACGTAGTCGGCGCCGGTGACGACGGTGAGCGCCAGCGCGAGCCCGAGTACGGCCCAGCGCACGACGTCGACGGTGACCGACGGGCCCAGGAGCTCCACGAGTGGCAGCAGGTAGAGCCCGATCGCGAGGCTCTGCACGAAGGTCTTGGCCTTGCCGCCGGGACTGGCCGCGATCACCCCGTGCCGGATCACCCAGAACCGCAGCAGCGTGATGCCGAGCTCGCGGCCGATGATGACGATCGTCACCCACCACGGCATCAGCCCGAGCAGCGACAGGCCGATCCACGCCGCGCCGGTGAGGGCCTTGTCGGCGATCGGGTCGGCCACGGCGCCGAAGTCGGTGACCAGTCCCCGGCTGCGGGCCAGTTGCCCGTCGAAGCGGTCGGTGATGGCGGCGACCGCGAACACCCCCGACGCGACCAGCCGCCACGCCACGGAGTGCCCGTCGTCGACGAAGAGCACGACGAGGAAGACCGGCACCAGCAGCAGCCGGACGACGGTGAGGACGTTGGCGATGTTGAGCAACGGCGGCGAGGACGCGCTCGCGGGTGAACCGGTCATCGCCGGCCTCGGGTCATGCCGACCCCGCCGCGACGAGCCCGGCGCGCCCGCCGGGGAGGACCTCGCGCGGGGACACCATCAGGTCGGCGCCCTCGGTGTCGACGACGACGCAGCGCACCAGCTCACCGGCCGTCAGCCCGGACCCGCGTTCGACGACGCACTCGCCGTCGACCTCCGGGGCCTGGTGGGCGGCGCGCCCGGTGCACTCGAAGTCGTCGTCCTCGGCCTGCTCGACGAGCACGACGACCTCCGACCCGACCCGGTCCTCGGCCCGCTGCGCGACCAGCTCGTCGACCAGCGAGGAGATCCGCGACACCCGGGCCTGCACCTCGTCGGGGTCGATCTTGCCGTCGTAGCCCGCGGCCTCGGTGCCGTCCTCGTCGGAGTAGCCGAAGACGCCTACGGCGTCGAGCCGGGCGCCGGTGAGGAACGCCTCGAGCTCGGCGAGGTCGTCCTCGGTCTCGCCCGGGAAACCGACGATGACGTTGCTGCGGATGCCCGCCTCCGGAGCCAGGGCGCGGATGCGCTCGCACAGCTCGAGGAAGTCGGTGCGGCCGCCGAAGCGCCGCATGCGGCGCAGGACGGCAGCGGACCCGTGCTGGAAGGAGAGGTCGAAGTACGGCGCGATGCCGGGCGTCGTCGCGATGACCGAGACGAGGTCGGGCCGCATCTCGGCGGGCTGCAGGTAGGAGGCGCGGACCCGCTCGATGCCCGGGACGGCGGCGAGCCGCGGGAGCAGGTCGACCAGCGCACGGGTGCCACCGGGCAGGTCCTTGCCGTACGACGTCGAGTTCTCGCTGACCAGCACGAGCTCGCGGACGCCCTGCTCGGCGAGCCAGGCCGCCTCGGCGAGCACGTCGGCGGGCGGGCGGGAGACGAACGCGCCGCGGAACGACGGGATCGCGCAGAACGCGCACCGCCGGTCGCACCCCGAGGCGAGCTTGAGGTTGGCGACGGGCCCGTCGGACAGCCGCACGCGGGACAGGTCGGGCACCCACTCGTGGCCGGGGACCGAGACGTCGGCGGCGGCCGTGGGCCGGGCGACGGGCGTGAGCGGCAGCAGCGTCCGCCGGTCGACCGGGACGTGCGGCGCGGGCGCGTGACCGCCGAGCACCTCACCGAGGCGCTCGGCCAGCTCCGGGTAGGCGTCGAAGCCGAGGACCGCGTCGGCCTCCGGGAGGCTCTCGGCGAGCTCGGCGCCGTACCGCTCGGCGAGGCAGCCGACGGCCACGACCTTGGCCCCGGTGGCCTGCGCGACGTCGGACGCGGACAGCAGCGTGTCGATCGAGTCCTTCTTGGCCTGCTCGACGAACCCGCACGTGTTGACGACGATGACGTCGGGCGCCGGACCGCCGCTGGACGGGTCGGCCTCCACGAGCTCCCAGCCGCTGCTCGCGAGCCGGCCCGCGAGCTCCTCCGAGTCGACCTCGTTGCGGGCACACCCCAGGGTGAGCAGGGCAGCACGCCGCGGGGCGGACTCGGGCGGCGGGGGCTTCGGCACGTGCCACAGGGTATCCCGGGGCCTCTGATCTATTCTGACCCGTCGTGGCAGACGTGCTCGTGCGGCGGGCCCGGACCGCCGACGTGACGACGATCAAGTCCCTCGTGGACGGTTACGCGGGACGCGTCCTGCTGGCCAAGGAGATCGTCACCCTCTACGAGTCCGTGCAGGAGTTCCTCGTCGCGGAGCTGGACGGGACGGTCGTCGGCTGCGGGGCGCTGCACGTCCTGTGGGAGGACCTCGGCGAGATCCGCACCGTCGCGGTCGACCCGTCGACGCTCGGCCGGGGTGTCGGGCACGCGATCGTGTCATCGCTGATCGACAACGCCCGCGAGCTCGGCCTGAAGCGGCTGTTCGTGCTGACGTTCGAGAAGCACTTCTTCGGCAGGCACGGTTTCGCCGAGATCGACGGCACCCCGGTCTCGACCGACGTCTTCGCGGCGATGCTGCGCTCCTACGACGCCGGTGTCGCCGAGTTCCTCGACCTCGCGCACGTCAAGCCCAACACCCTGGGCAACGTGCGGATGCTGCTCAACCTGTGAGCACGCGGCCGCCTCGCCAGGGGCGTCGGACGGATCACTCGCCGCGGTGTCAGGCACCCCCTAGCCTGGACGGATGACGGGTGACGAGCTCGTGTGGCGACGGCCGCCCGCGCCGCTGCGGCCGTTCGTCGACCTCTGCTCCGGCTACCGGATGGCCGCGACCCCGCCCGGCACCCATCAGGGCGTCCCCGGCGCGCACCTGACGTTCCTGCTCTGCCTCGACGGTGACGTCGAGGTCCTGCAGACGCCCGGTGCCGGCCGCGGGCCCGGCCGCTTCGACGCGATGGTCGCGGGCCTGCACGACCGGCCGGCCGTCATGGCACAGGGGCCCGCCCAGACCGGCATCCAGCTGCGGCTGACCTGGCGCGGGGCCCGCATGCTGCTCGGCGTCCCGGCCGCGGCGCTCGCCGGTGACGTCGTCGACCTGCGTGACGTGCTCGGCCGCGGCGCCGTCGAGCTGCGGGAACGGCTGGCGACGGCACCGTCGTGGGCGCACCGGTTCGCGGTGCTCGATCGGGAACTGACCCGGCTGGCCGCGAGCTCGCGGGCGCCGGAGCCGGCCCCGGAGGTCGCGCGGGCCTGGGACGTGCTGGCGGCGTCGGGCGGGACGGTGCGGGTGGAGGCGCTGGCCCGTGACGTCGGCTGGAGCCGCCGGCACCTCGCGACCCGCTTCCACGACGAGCTGGGGGTGAGCCCGAAGACGGCCGCGCGGGTGATCCGCTTCGAGCGGGCGTGCGACATGCTGCGGTCCGGTGGGCGGGATCCCGGGCGCCGCCCCGCACTCGCCGACGTCGCCGCCCGCTGCGGCTACGCCGACCAGCCCCATCTGGCCCGCGACTTCCGCGAGCTCGGCGGGACCACGGCCACCCGGTGGCTGGCCGAGCGCCCGACCTGACCGTGATCAGCACCCCGGGCGGGCGCCGCGACGGCCCCGGGGCCAGGATCGGCACGTGTTCCGGATCGTGTTGCTGACCCCGGAGATTCCGCAGAACACCGGGGCGATCATCCGGCTGGCGGCCAACACCGGCGCGCAGCTGCACCTCGTCGAGCCGCTGGGGTTCTCCCTCGA
This sequence comes from Pseudonocardia sp. D17, assembly GCF_036984265.1. Classification (NCBI taxonomy): domain Bacteria; kingdom Bacillati; phylum Actinomycetota; class Actinomycetes; order Pseudonocardiales; family Pseudonocardiaceae; genus Pseudonocardia; species Pseudonocardia sp. D17. The sequence continues at coordinate 14,397 of NZ_BPRG01000115.1, forward strand.
CGCCCGCCACGTCCGCCGCGCGGGTCTGGACTACCACGAGCTCGCCGACGTCCAGGTGCACCGCGACCTCGACGCGGCGTGGGCGGCGCTGCTGCCCGCCCGGGTGCACGCGTTCACCACGACCGGCACCGAGCATCACACCGACGTCGACTACGAGCGCGGCGACGTGCTGCTCTTCGGCCGGGAGTCGACGGGGCTCCCCGCCGAGGTGCAGGCCGCCCCGCAGGTCACCGACCGGGTCCGGCTGCCGATGATCCCGGGCTCGCGGTCGTTGAACCTCGCCAACGCCGTCTCGGTCGCGGTCTACGAAGCCTGGCGGCGCCTCGGCTTCGCGGGCGCCGCCACCCCCGTCGGCCCGCGGGCCGGCGAGGCTCAGCCCTTGTAGACACCCTGGATGTCGAGGGAGATCTCGATCGTCGAGCCGACGACCGGGACGCCCTTGGAGAGCATCTGCTGCCAGTTGAGCGTGAAGTGCTCACGGTGCAGCTCGGTGGTCGCGACGACGCCCGCGCGCAGGCCGTTCCACTCCTGCATGCCGAGGAACGTCGTGTCGAGCTGGACGTCGCTGGTCAGGCCGTGCAGCGTGAGCTCCCCGTCGACCAGCCAGTGGTTGCCGGTGCGCCGGGTGAACCGCGTGCTGTTGAACCGCAGCTGCGGGAACCGCTCGACGTCGAGGAAGTCGGCGGAACGCAGGTGGGCGTCGCGCGCCTCGACGTTGGTGTCGACGCTCGCCGCGTCGATCACGACCTCGACCGAGGACTGCTCGAGCGGGTCCTCGATGCGGATGAGGCCACGGAAGTCGTTGAACCGGCCGTAGACCTTCGACAGCGCGATGTGCCTGGCGACGAAGCGCACCGCGGAGTGGTCGGCGTCGATCTCGTAGACGCCGGGCGCGGGCGGCTCGAGGCTCGGGTCGGCGATCAGCAGGATGTCGCCGAGCTCGGCGTGCTTGCCCCACTCGACCTCGACGGAGTTGCTCACGCTCTGGAAACCGCCGGAGTCGGTCCGCACCCGGTAGTCGCCCGGCACGACAGCGGCGGCGAAGTAGCCGAACGGGTCGCTGTCTGCGTGGGCCACCCGGCGGTTGGACCGGTCGAACACCGAGACCTCGGCGCCGCCGACGGGTTTGCCGTCCGCGTCACGGACCTGGCCGCTGAGCAGCCCGCCGGTCAGCGGGATCGGCATGAGTGCACTCCGCCCGGTGGCCGCGCCGCGCCCCGGTCGCGTCCCACGACGCTTGAAACCGAACATCCGACAGCACCCTTTCGCCCTCTCGGCGGACGCCGCGCCCGCGCGATCGGGGCCCACGATTGCACGGCGCGTAGTCGAGCGCCCGTCGGTTCGTGGGATATACCACAGAATAACCACCGAGAGTGACAATCAGTAAGGAACGATCACGAAAGGGTCACGGCGATGAGTGGTCTCCTGTCATCGACGACCGTTCACTCCTCGGCGTCGTCGCCGCCCGATCCGCCCCGCATGAGCCAGATGACGTTTTCCAGCTCGTCGGGCTTGACGAGCACGTCGCGTGCCTTCGAGCCCTCGGAGGGTCCGACGACACCGCGCGTCTCCAGCAGGTCCATCAGCCGGCCCGCCTTGGCGAACCCGACCCGCAGCTTGCGCTGCAGCATCGACGTCGACCCGAACTGGGAGGTGACGATCAGCTCGGTGGCCTGCACGAGGAGCTCGAGGTCGTCGCCGATGTCGGCGTCGATCTCCTTCTTCTCGCCGGCCTTCGCCGCCGTGACGCCCTCGGTGTAGCTGGGTTCGGCCTGGTCCTTGGTGAAGCCGACGACGTCGGCGATCTCCTCGTCGGAGACGTACGCGCCCTGCATGCGGACGGGCTTGCCGGCGCCCATGGGCAGGTAGAGCCCGTCGCCCATGCCGATGAGCTTCTCCGCGCCGGGCTGGTCCAGGATGACCCGGCTGTCGGTCAGCGACGACGTCGCGAACGCCAGCCGCGAGGGCACGTTGGTCTTGATCAGGCCGGTCACGACGTCGACCGACGGGCGCTGCGTCGCCAGCACGAGGTGGATGCCGGCGGCGCGCGCCTTCTGCGTGATGCGCACGACCGCGTCCTCGACGTCGCGCGGGGCGGTCATCATGAGGTCGGCGAGCTCGTCGACGATGCAGAGGATGTAGGGGTAGGGCCGGTACTCCCGCTCGGAGCCCAGCGGCGCGGTGATCTCGCCGGAGCGCACCTTGCGGTTGAAATCGTCGACGTGGCGGACCTTGTTGGCCTGCATGTCCTGGTAGCGCTGCTCCATCTCCTCCACGAGCCAGGCGAGCGCGGAGGCGGCCTTCTTCGGCTGCGTGATGATGGGCGTGATCAGGTGCGGGATGCCCTCGTACGGGGTCAGCTCGACCATCTTCGGGTCGATGAGGATCATCCGGACCTCGTCCGGGGTCGCCCTGCTGAGCAGCGAGACGAGCATCGAGTTGACGAAGCTCGACTTGCCGGAGCCCGTGGAGCCCGCGACCAGCAGGTGCGGCATCTTCGCCAGGTTGGCGCAGAGGAAGTGGCCCTCGATGTCCTTGCCGAGCCCGATCACCATGGGGTGCTGCTCGTTGCGCGCGTTGGCCGAGCGCAGCACGTCGCCGAGCCGGACCATCTCGCGGTCGGTGTTGGGCACCTCGATGCCGACCGCCGACTTGCCCGGGATCGGCGCCAGCAGCCGCACGTTGTCCGTGGCGACGGCGTAGGCGATGTTGCGGGTGAGCTGCGTGATCTTCTCGACCTTGACCGCCGGCCCGAGCTCGATCTCGTAGCGGGTGACGGTCGGTCCGCGGGTGAAGCCGGTGACCTGGGCGTCCACATTGAACTGGTCGAGGACGCCGGTGATCGCCTCGATCATGGCGTCGTTGGCGCTGCTGCGCGTCTTCGGGACCGGTCCGCTCGGGAGCATGTCCGGTGGCGGCAGGACGTACGCGGTGTCGCCCGACGGCTCGCGGATCGCGAGCGACATCTGCTCGCCCGTCGGCGGGTTGTCCGGCTCGGAGACGGGTTCGGCCGCCCGGACCGGGCGGCGTGGGGTGCGCGTGGGCGCCGTGGGTTCCTCCGCGGCGGGCTCGGGCGTGGGCCCCGCGGTACCGGCCTCGTCACGGTAGGCGTCCGCGGCGTTCTGCCGGCGTCGCGACGGGCGGCGCAGCCGGGGGGCGGCGGCGGCGTCGGCGACCGGGTCGTCCTGCGCCGCGGCGTTCTCGGCGACCTCGTCGACACCGTCCTCGGTGTCGTCGGGCACCGGCCTGCCGAGCAGCCGCCGGACGCGGTCGGGCAGCTCGCGGACGGGCGTCCCCGTCAGGACGAGGAACCCGTAGCCCGACAACAGGACCAGCACCGGGACGGCGACGAACGGGCTCAGCCCACTGGCCAGCGGCGTGCCCGCGAGGTAGCCGACGCCACCGCCCGCCTCGGCCCACCGGCCGGGCTCGGCCGGCGAGCCGGAGAACAGGTGGACGAGCCCCAGCACGCCCAGGACCAGCAGCAACGACCCCACCGCGACGCGCGGCCTGGCCTCGGGGTGGGCCTCGGTCGTCATCAGCACGATGCCGACGATCACCAGTACGACGGGCAGCAGGACGCCCGGCGTGCCGAACACCGCGCCCACCGCCGTGGACAGGCCGCGTCCGACGGGGCCGCCCGCGCCCCACCAGATGCCCGCCGCGGCGACGACGGCGAGCACGATGAACCCGACACCCAGCCCGTCGCGCCGGTGCGCGGGGTCGATCTCGCGGGTCCGGCCCGCGGCCCTGCCCGCCGACCTCCCCAGCCTGACGACGCCGCGCCCCACCGCGTCGATGCCCTTGTCGATGAGGTCGGGTCCCTTGCGCGGCGCCGGGGGCCGGCGACCCGACGGCCGCCGTGCGGTGGACGAGCCCCGCGTGCGCGAGGTGGAGCCCGACGCGGGACGACGGCCCGACCCGGCGGCGGCTCGCGTCGTACCACGAGCACCACCGGTCGACGCGCGTCCTGCCATGCCCGACACCGTAACCGGAACCGGGCCCCGGACGAGGTACCGACGCACCCCCGGCCGGCGGGTGCGGCGCCGGTCACGGGCCGTCCCAGGGGTACCCAGGGCCCGGGGCCCCGGGTCAGGTCGTGACCTTCGGCGGCGCGGCGTCGAGCACCAGCGCCTGGCGCTTGCCGTGCACGGTCAGGTACCGCAGGCCGTCCGGGCCGGCCTGGAAGCGGCGGCGGGATCGGCGGGGCAGCCACACCAACGCACCGGCCTCCAGCGTGAGGTCGCCGCGTTCGGTGGCGAGCAGGCCGCTGCCGTCGAGGACGACGAGCAGCACGTCGAGATCGGGGCCGGTGTGGTCGCCGATCCCGGCGTCCGGCGCGAGCCGCACGACGTTGGAGTCCAGGTCGCGTCGACGCATCTCCAGCTTCCACTCGATCCCGGCGGCGTCCGGGTCCTGCGTCCCGCGGTGTAGGTCACCGACGATGCGCGGCAACGGGGTGGCGGCGAGCTTGCTGATCCGGATCCGCCACACCGGGCCGCGCTCGACGTACTCCCAGCCGTAGCCGCCGGGCAGGTCGGAGTCGAACTCGTCGCGCAGGTGCTTCGGATCGTGGTTGTTGACCAGGACGAACGACTCACCCACGGCGAGGGCGTCGTAGGTCCGGAAGATCGTCGGGTGCTTGTCGGGCTTGCGGAGGGGGCGGACGTCGAGCTCGAGCGCGGTCATGCGGCAATTTATACAAGCGAGTGTTGTGTAAACTCAAGCCGTGGCCTATGTGATCGGACTCCCCTGCGTCGACGTGCTCGACCGGGCCTGTGTGGACGAGTGCCCGGTGGACTGCATCTACGAGGGCGAACGCGCGCTCTACATCCACCCCGACGAATGCGTCGACTGCGGCGCCTGCGAGCCGGTCTGTCCGGTCGAGGCGATCTACTACGAGGACGACCTCCCGGAGTCGCTGCAGGAGTACCAGGCCGACAACGCCCGGTTCTTCGCCGAGCCGCTGCCCGGCCGCGACGCCCCGCTCGGCAGCCCGGGCGGCGCGGCGAAGCTCGGCCCGATCGGGGCCGACACCCCGCTGGTGGCCGGCCAGCCGCCGCGCGGCACGTGAGCGGCGAGCGCGGCGCCGCCCGTCGCGACGTGGTGCTCGCGGCCCTGCGGGACGCGGCCGAGCCGCTGGGCGTCGCCGAGATCGCGGCGCGGCTGCGCGTCCACCCCAACACCGTCCGGTTCCACCTCGACGCGCTCGTTGACGCCGGACGGGCCGAACGCGTGCCGGTCGCCCCGACGGGCCCGGGCCGGCCGCCGCTGCTGTTCCGGGCCCGCCCCGGCATGGACCCCACCGGCCCCCGCAACTACCGGCTGCTCGCGGCGGCGCTCGTCGAGAACCTCGCCGCCGGACCCGATCCCGCCGCCGCCGCGGCCGCCGCCGGCCGCGCCTGGGGAGCCCGGCTGGCCGACGGCCCCCCGGCCGCGTCCGGCCCCGACGGGGTGCGCTCGCTCGTCACCCTGCTCGACGAGCTCGGTTTCGCCCCGCAGTGGCCCGCCCCGGGCCGGCCCGACGACCAGCTGGCGCTGCGGCACTGCCCGTTCCTGGAGCTGGCGACCACCGACGCGCAGGTCGTCTGCCCGCTGCACCTCGGCCTCATGCAGGGGGCGCTGACCGCACTCGCCGCCCCGGTCTCCGTCGAACGCCTCGAACCGTTCGCCGGCCCCGACCTGTGCCTGGCCCACCTGTCCCGTTCCCCGTCCACCGCCGTGGGCGGCTCCCGAGAGGACGACCACTGATGCCCGCAGGACCCGCCGTCGCGGTCGCCGTGACCTTCGTCTGGCTCGGCATGGTGCTGGCGATCTCGTTCCTCGAGGCGCCGCTGAAGTTCCGTGCCCCCGACGTCACCGTCCGCATCGGCCTCGGGATCGGCCGCCTCGTGTTCCGCGCGCTCAACACGGTCGAGGTCGTGCTGGCACTGGCCCTCGTCGTGGTCGCCGCGCTCGGTGCGCCGCCGGCCACGGCCGTCGTCGCGGGCGCGGTCGCGATCGTCGCGCTGCTCGCACAGCTCGGCGTCGTCCGGCCGCGCCTGACGCGCCGGTCGGACGCCGTGCTCGCCGGCGGTGAGGCGCCGCGGTCGCGCGGGCACCTCGGCTACGTCGCGCTGGAGATCGTCAAGGTCGCCGCCCTGGTGGTCACCGGCGTCGCACTGTTCACCACCTGATGCGTCCCGACCAGCACCCGGAGGACACCGTGCACACCCCCGAGCCCCGCACCGCCGACACCCCCGGACCCGTCGCCCTCGGCGCGCTGGCCGACACCCACCTCGACGCGGCCCGGGCGGCGTCGAGCGGGCGCAGCGCCCACACCGTCGTCGGCGGGCACGGGGCCACGCTGCGCCAGTCGCTGCTCGCCCTCGCCGCAGGCCAGGGCCTCGCCGAGCACGACAGCCCCGGCGAGGCGACCCTGCACGTGCTGCGCGGCCGGGTCGAGCTCCGCAGCCCTGCCGGCGCCGTCGGCGCCGCGGCGGGCGACCTGCTCGTCGTCCCGGCCGAGCGGCACGACCTGCTGGCCGTCGAGGACTCGGTGGTGCTGCTGACCGTCGCCGTCCGCGGCACCTGAGCCGCCGCAGCGGGCAGCCGCCGGCACCCCGCGCCCGGCGCCCGCCGCGGGACCCGTCGCCCGTGGCCCCGCCCCGGCGCGACGGGCCGGCTCAGGCGTAACGCTGCTCGGCCGCCCGGACCTCGGGCAGGCCGACGAGATCGGTGAACTCGTCGAACGTGGGGAGCCCGGCCAGCGCGCCGACCGGCGTGCCGTCGCGGCGCAGGGTCGCCAGCAGCGCACGGATGCCGGCCGTCGCCGCGAGCAGCGTGCCGATCGGACAGAGGACGACGGCGAACCCGAGCTCGGCGATCCGGTCCAGCGGCAGCGGCGGGGTCCGGCCGCCCTCGGCCCAGTTGAACAGCAGCGGCGCCGTCCCGGCCAGTGCGGACGCGATCCGCTCGATGTCGCGTTCCGACGTCGGCGCCTCGACGAACAGCACGTCGGCGCCCGCGTCGCTGAACGCGCGGGCGCGGTCGATCGCGGCGTCGACACCGTCGACGGCGACCGCGTCGGTGCGGGCGATGATCACCGTGTCCGGGTCCTGGCGCGCGTCGACCGCGGCCCGGAGCTTGCCGAGCATCTCCGGCAGCGCGACGACCTGCTTGCCGCTCATGTGCCCGCAGCGCTTCGGCGTGACCTGGTCCTCGAGCTGGATCCCCGCCACACCCGCCTGCTCGTAGAGCCGGACGGTGCGGTGCACGTTGAGGGCGTTGCCGTAGCCGGTGTCGGCGTCGGCGATCACCGGGAGGTCGACGGCCGCGGCGATCCGCCGGGCGTTGTCGACCATCTCCGTGCCGGTGAGCAGGCCGACGTCGGGACCGCCCAGCAGGGCGGCGGAGGTGCCGAAGCCGGTCATGTAGACCGCGTCGAAGCCGGCCTGGCCGACGAGGCGGGCGGACAGCGCGTCGTACGCGCCGGGCACGACGAGCGGCCCCTCGGTCCGTGTCGCGGCGAGCAGGGCGCGCAGCCGGGCCGCGGGTCGCGGTGAACCGGCCGGGTCGGGAGCGGACACGGTGTCTCCTCGGATCGGTGTCAGTACCGGGAGTCATTCTTGCATGCATTACGGGCAATCGACCGTAGACAACGGCCGCCAGAGGCCATACCTTGCACACAATCTTCAGACGAGAGGAGAGCCGGTGGGCCGCGCCGGGACGTCGACGTCGGCGGGGCGCGCCGCTGCGGCGGTGCGCGAGCTGATCCTGCGAGGCGAGTTCGCCCCCGGCGACCGCCTCGGCGAGGCGGAGCTCGCCGAGCGCCTCGGGATGAGCCGCACGCCGATCCGGGAGGCGCTGTCCCGGCTCGCCGCCGAGGGCCTCGTCGAGACGACGCCCAACCGCGGCTCACGGGTCACCAGCTGGACCGTCGAGGAGCTGGCCGACGTGTTCCACCTGCGCTCGACCATCGAACCGCGGCTCACCTCCCTCGCCGCCGCCGCGGCCACGACGGCCGAGATCGACGAGCTGGGCGCGATGGCCGAGCGGATGGTCGTCGTCGGCTCCCCCGGGCCCGACCAGGACCTCGACTCGCTCGTCCCGCTCAACCGCGACTTCCACGAGCGGCTGGTGACGATCGCCGCGGCACCCGCGCTGGCCGTCGCGCTGGCCGGTGCCGTGCGCGCGCCGATCGTGCTGCGCAACTTCCACACCTACGACGTCGCGTCCCTGCGCCGCAGTCTCGGGCACCACCTCGAGATCGTCGCCGCGATGCGCGCCGAGGACCCCGAGTGGGCCGGCGCGGTCATGGCCGCCCACATCCGCAACGCCCGGGCCGTCATGGTGCGCGCCGCCCGGGACGCCGCCGCACACGCCGCCCGACAACCACAGGAGGAGACGCGATGACCTACCGACTCGGGGTCGACGTCGGGGGCACGTTCACCGACGTGCTGCTCGTCGACGAGCTCAGCGGCGCGACCTGGCGGGCCAAGACCGCCTCGACGCCGTCCGACCAGGCCGTGGGTGTGCTGAACGGGATCGGCAAGGTGTGTGCCGACGCCGGCATCGCGCTGGCCGACGTCGGCCAGGTGCTGCACGGGACGACCGTCGCGACGAACGCGATCCTGGAGGGCAAGGGCGCCACCGTCGGGCTCGTGACGACGCGCGGGTTCCGCCAGGTGCTGCAGATCGCCCGCTCGTACGTGCCCGGCGGCCTGGCCGGCTGGATCATCTGGCCCAAACCGGAACCGTTGGCCGCGCTGGAGAACACGGTCGAGGTCGACGAGCGCATCGCCAGCGACGGCTCGGTCGTCCGCCCCCTCGACGAGGACGACGTGCGCGCCCGGCTCGCCTCGCTGCGCGGCCACGGGATCGAGGCACTGGCCGTCTCGCTGATCAACTCCTTCGCCGACCCCGCGCACGAGCGCCGGATTGCCGAGATCGCCGCCGAGGTGCTGCCCGGGGTGCCGGTGTCGCTGTCCAGCGACGTGCTGCCGGAGCTGCGCGAGTACGAGCGCACCGTCACCACGGTCGCCAACGGCTACGTCCAGCCGCAGGTCAAGCGCTACGTCGAGACGCTGTCGGGCAAGCTGCGCGACGGCGGTGTGGCCGGCGAGCTGGCGATCCTGCGCAGCGACGGAGGGCTCTCCTCGGCCGAGGCGGCCCAGTCCTCACCGGTCACCATGCTGCTGTCCGGGCCGGCGGGCGGCGTCACGGGCGCGGTGTGGGTCGCCGAGCAGTGCGGCTACTCCGACCTCATCACCTTCGACATGGGCGGCACGTCCACCGACGTCGCGCTCGTCCAGGGCCTCGCGCCGCGGATCGGCCGCGAGACCAAGGTCGGCGACCTCACCGTCCGCGCGTCCAGCGTCGACGTGCGGACGGTCGGCGCGGGCGGCGGCTCCATCGCCCACGTCCCGCAGCTGACCAGGGCGCTGCGGGTGGGCCCGCAGTCCGCCGGCGCCGCGCCCGGCCCGGCCGCGTACGGCAAGGGCGGCACCGAGCCCACCGTCACCGACGCCAACGTCGTCCTCGGCTACCTGCCCGCCACGCTCGCCGGCGGCGAGATCACCCTCGACGTCGACGCCGCCCGCACCGCGGTGGGCACCGTCGCGGACGCGATGGGGCTGTCGGTGGAGGCCGCCGCCGCGGGCATCGTCGACATCGTCAACGAGAACATGCTCGGCGGTCTGCGTCTGGTGTCGGTTCAGCAGGGCTTCGATCCCCGCGACTTCGCGCTCGTCGCCTTCGGCGGCGCCGGTCCGTTGCACGCCAACGCGTTGGGCAAGCTCACCGGGGCGTGGCCGGTGATCGTGCCGCCGTCGCCGGGGGTGCTGTGCGCGCTGGGCGACGCCACGACGTCCGCGCGCAGCGAGTCGGCCCGCACCGTGCTGCGCCGGTTCGCCGACCTCACCGCGGCCGACCTCGCCGCGATCCTGCGCGAGCTGGGCGGCGAGGCCGGGAAGCGGCTCGCCGAGCAGGGCGTCCCCGACACCGACCAGACGGTCGCCTACCAGGTGGACGTGCGCTACCACGGCCAGGGATTCGAGATCCCGGTCGAGGTCACCGAGCTCGGCGACGCCGCGCTCGACACGCTGGCCGCGGCGTTCGACGCCGAGCACGAGCGGCTGTTCTCCTTCCTGCTCACCACCGACCACGAGCTGGTCAACGCGCGCGCGACGGTCACCGGTCCGCGACCGGGCGTCGCGGCGACCGAGCTGGCCGCGAGCGAGGGCCCGCCGACGCCGATCGACACCCACCCGATCCACATCTCCGGCGCGACCGTCGAGGCCCACGTCTACGACCGGGTCACGCTGCGTGCCGGCGACGTCGTCAGCGGGCCCGCGATCGTCACCGAGATGGACTCCACCACCCTCGTGCTGCCCGGCCACGCCGCCACCGTGCACCCCTCGGGCAGCCTCTTGATCAACCCCGTGCGAGAGGGCTGAGCACACATGGCACGCATCGTCGAGACCGCCACCGCGCCCGTCGAGAAGGTCCCCGTCGACGCCGTCGACCCGATCACCCTCGACCTGATCGAGAACGGCCTGCGCAACGCCCGCTACGAGATGGACGAGGTGCTGTTCCGCACCGCACTGTCCCCGGGCATCCGCGAGCAGCACGACGAGTTCCCGCTGATCGCCGACCCGAGCGGCAAGATGGTCGTCGGCCAGTTCGGGCTGTCCATCCCCGACTTCCTCGACGGGTTCGACGACACCGTCGAGGAGGGCGACGTCCTGCTCACCTCCGACCCGTACGCGTGCGGGGCGGCGATCAGCCACGCCAACGACTGGCTGGTGGTGACGCCGATCTTCCACGACGGCCGCGTCGTCGGCTGGGCGTCGATGTTCGGGCACATGTCCGACGTCGGCGGCAAGACGCCGTGCTCGATGCCCACCGACGCCCGGACGATCTACGAGGAGGGCGTGGTCATCCCGCCCTTCAAGCTGTACTCGAAGGGCACCCTCAACGAGGACGCGCTGCGCATCATCCTCAACCAGGTCCGGATGCCCGACTGGAACCGCGCCGACCTCAACGGCCTGGTCGCGGCCTGCCGGACGGCGGGCCGCCGCGTCACCGAGATGTGCGAGCGGTTCGGGACCCCGGTCTACCTGTCCGCGCTCGACGCCCTGCTGCAGCGCAACTACGACGCGATGAAGGTGCTGCTGGCCACGGTGTTCGAGGAGGGCAGGACCCTCTCGTTCACCGACTACATCTGCGACGACGGCGTCGGCTACGGCCCCTACGAGCTCACGCTCTCGCTGACCCGCCGCGGGGACAAGGTGCACCTGGACTTCACCGGGTCCAGCCCCCAGGCCGCCGGCCCGGTGAACTACTACATCAACGAGAACCTCACCCGGATGTTCTTCGGCATCTACATGATCACGGTCGCCGACCCGCAGATCCTGTGGAACGACGGCTTCTACCCGCTCGTCGACGTCACCATCCCCGACGGCTCGTACTGGAAGCCCAAGCACCCGGCCTCGCTCAACGGCCGCAACCACGGCATCGGACGGGTGTTCGACCTGTTCGGCGGCCTGCTCGGACAGACCAACCCGGCCCTGCTCAACGCCGCGGGCTTCTCCTCGTCCCCGCACTTCATGTACTCGGGCCACTACTCGTCGGGCGAGCGGAAGGGCGAGTGGTTCCAGCTCTACTCGATCGGCTTCGGGGGCATCCCCGGCCGCCCGCTCGGGGACGGCCCCGACGGCCACTCCCTGTGGCCCAGCTTCGTCAACATCCCCTGCGAGTACCTGGAGTCCTACTACCCGCTGCGGATCGAGCGCTGGGAGACCGTCGCCGACACCGGTGGCGCCGGGCTGCACCGCGGCGGCAACGGCGTCGACGTCGCCTACGCGTTCGCCGAGCCCGGGACCATCGCGATCCACGACGACCGCTGGCTGACCTACCCGTGGGGGGTCAACGGCGGCACGCCGGGTGCCCGCGGCACGAAGTGGATCGACCGCGCGGACGGCACGCGCGAGGTGCTGCCCTCGAAAGTGCACGACGTCCCGGTGTTCCCCGGCGACGTGCTGCACTTCGTGACGTGGGGCGGCGGCGGGTGGGGCGACCCGCTGGAGCGCGACCCCGAGCTGGTGGCGCTGGAGGTGCGGCGCGGGCTGGTCACCGCCGACGGCGCCCGCCGCTACGGAGTGGTGCTCGCCGCGGACGGGACCGTCGACGCGGCCGCGACCGCCACCCTGCGCGACGAGCTGCGCGCGTCGCGGCCGGCGGAGCTGCCGGTCTTCGACATGGGCCCGCCGATCGAGGAACTGCTGGAGCGCTGCGAGGCCGAGACCGGGCTCCCGGCGCCGACGCGTCCGCGGTGGGCCGCGGCGGACGTGCGGGCGTGACCGGACCGCACGGCGCGGCGTTCTCCGGCCGGGTCGGCTGGGGCGCCTCGCCCGCGCTGGTCGTCGTCGACATGGTCCGCGCCTACACCGAGCCCGACGGCCCCTTCGCGCTGCCGGACCCGGGCCCGGCGCTGGCGGCGTGCGTGGAGCTAGTCGAGGCGGCGCGTGCCGGCGCCCGCCCGGTGCTGTGGACGCAGGTCCGCTACGCGGCCGACCTGTCCGACGGCGGCCTGTTCGTGCGCAAGGTGCCCGCGCTCGCCGCGTTCGCCGACGGCGCCGACGGCGACTGGGGCGCGATCGCCGCGCCGCTGGCGCCCGCGGCCGGCGACGTGGTCGTGACGAAGCAGTACGCCTCGGCGTTCGCCGGCACCTCGGCGGCGGCGACGCTGCACGCCCGCCGCGTCGACACCGTCGTGGTCTGCGGGGTGTCGACGTCGGGGTGCGTGCGGGCCACGGCCACCGACGCGCTCACCCACGGGTTCGCGCCGCAGGTCGTCGGGGCGGCCTGTGCCGACCGCACCCCCGCGCTGCACTCGGCGAACCTCGCCGACCTCGACGCCAAGTACGCCGACGTCGTCGAGATCGCCGAGGCGGTCGAGCGGCTGCGGGGCCGCTGACCCCGCGGCCCGTCGTGGCGCCCGGGTGGTCGCGTG
>NZ_BPRG01000115.1:27471-36442 GCF_036984265.1 Pseudonocardia sp. D17
GCCGTCACGGCTCGGCGCGGAAGACCACGCAGGGCTCCTCGTAGCGGGCCGCCTCGACCGCCCAGAGTGCCTCGATCGCCTGTGCGCGGGCGGGGTACTCGGCGATCATCACCGCGACCTCCTCGGCGGAGGGCGCGAGGCCGGCGGCCGTGAGCAGCGCGGGGACGACGACCGTGGGATCGGCGCTCATCTGTTCTCTCCTGTCGACGATCGGGTCAGGCGGCGAGCAGGTCGCTGACCATGGCAGGGACGTGGGTGTGCCAGTCGGTGCGCAGCTGGTACGCGTGCCCGGCGGCGAGGACGGCGGCCTCGTCGAACGGGCGGCCGACGATCTGCAGACCCAGCGGCAGCCCGTCGCGGGTGTAGCCCATCGGGACCGACATAGCGGGGTTGCCCAGCGCGTTCCAGTACGGGGTGTGCAGGGCGCCGATGATCGCGTCGAACGTCAGCTTCTCGATCTCCGGCGCCCCGCACGCCGACGTGGGCGTGACGATCAGGTCGACGTCGGCGAACAGCTCGGCGACCATCTTCTGCCCGGCCCGGCGGACCCGCTGGGCCTGCACGTGGTCCCCACCCGAGACCAGTGCGCCGATCGAGACGGCCATCCGGGTGCCGGACCCGTAGTCGGCCCAGCGGCTCTGCAGGTCGCCGCGGTGGTAGGCGTAGGACTCCGCGGCCATCCCGACCATCGTCGCCGTCGTCAGCTCCTTGTAGAGCGGCAGCTCGACGGGCACGACGGTCGCGCCCGCGGCGGTCAGCTCGGCGGTGGCCGCCGCGAGAACCTCCTCCAGCTCGGGCACGGTCAGCTCCGAGGCGGCCAGCAGCGGGTCGACGCCGATGCGCATCCCCTCCAGCGAGCCGGTGAGGCCGGACACGTAGTCGTCGACGGGCCGGTCGACCGAGCAGGCGTCGCGTGCGTCGTGGCCAGCGATCACGGCGAGCATCGCGGCGCAGTCGGCCGCGGTGCGCGCCATCGGGCCGATGTGGTCGTAGCTGTAGCCCAGCGGGACGCAGCCGAACTTCGGCACCCGCCCGAAGGTCTGCTTGAGGCCGGTGATGCCGCAGCTGGTGGCGGGATAGCGGATGCTGCCGCCGGTGTCGGTGCCCAGCCCGCCGAGGAACATCCCCGCGGCGACACCGTTGCCGGTGCCCGAGCTGGAGCCGCCCGGGTAGTGGTCGGTGTTCCAGGGGTTGCGCGGCACCGGGAACGGCTTCTCGACGTCGGGGATGCCGATGGCGTACTCCATCGTCGTCAGCTTCCCGGTGATCACCGCCCCCGCGGCCCGCAGCCGGGCGACGACCGGCGCGTCGCCCATCGTGCCCCACTCGCGGTCGAGGACGAGGCTCTGCGCGGTCGTCTCGCCCTCGTCGGTGGCGATGATGTCCTTGATGCCCAACGGGATCCCGTGCAGCGGGCCCTTGTCCACGCCCGCCGCCAGCTCCTCGTCGGCCTTCGCCGCGGCGGCCAGGGCCGTCTCGTCGAACCGGCGGAGGTAGACGCCGAGCGCCTCGTCGTGGGCGTCGGCGACGGCGTAGCCGGCCTCGGTCAGCGCGACCGAGGTCGTCTCGCCGGACCGCAGCGCGGCGGCGGCGTCGGTGATCGACAGGTACATGGGTCCCCTCCTGGTCATCGGGCGAGCACCGGCGGCCGGCGCAGGTGGTGGTCGGTGGCGGCCTGGTAGGCGGCGCCCAGCGCGAACAGCGACGCCTCGTCGCGCGGCCTGCCGACGAGCTGCAGGCTCACCGGCATGCCCTCCACCAGGCCGGAGGGCAGCACCATGGCGGGGCTGCCGGTGAGGTTGAACGGGACGGAGGTGCGGCACGCGGCCTCGAGCCACGGCACCTCGTGGTCGCCGAGGTCGGACACCATCTGCGGGGCGATCAGCGGCGGCAGCGACGTCATCGCCGGGGTGACGAGCGCGTCGCAGCCGGCCATCGCGTCCGCGAGCTCGCGCTGGAACCTCGGCCGCAGGCGCAGCGCGCGCAGGTAGTCGGCGGCGCTGACGAACGGGGCGGCGCCGAGCAGGGATGCGCCCATCTCGTCGCGGTCCTCGATGCGGTCGGCGTGCGCCTCGTGCAGCGAGAGCATCTCCGCGTAGATGATCCACCAGCTCGCGACGGCGGCGAGGTCGAACGTCGGGAGCTCGACGTCGACGATCTCGACGCCGGTCGCGGCGAGCTCGGCGAGTGCGGCCTCGTGGGCGGCGGCGACGGCGGGGTGCATGCCGCCCTCGAGGAACCCGCGGGGCCGGGCGACGCGCATCCCGGTCACGTCGCGGCCGAGCGCGCCGGTGAACGGCTCCGCCTCGAGCGGCAGCGTCGTCGGGTCGCGCGGGTCGGGGCCGGCGATGACGTCGAGCATCAGCGCGCAGTCGGCGACGCTGCGCGCCATCGGCCCGGCGTGGTCCATCGTCCAGGACAGGCCCATGACGCCGTGGCGCGGGACGCGGCCGTGGGTGGCCTTGATCCCGGTGAGCCCGCAGAACGCGGCCGGGATCCGGATGGAGCCGCCGGTGTCGGTCCCGATCGCGAGCGGCACCTGACCGAGCGCGAGCGCCGCGCCCGACCCCGACGACGAACCGCCCGTCGTGCGCTGCGGGTCCCACGGGTTTCGCGTCGGTCCGAAGGTGCGGTTGACCGCGCCGCCGCAGGCGAACTCGAACGTCGAGAGCTTGGCCAGCAGCACACCGCCCGCGTCGGCCAGCCGCGCGGCGAGCGCCGCGTCCTCGGTCGGCACGAAGTCCGAGAACAGCGACGAGCCGCCCGTCGTGGTGATCCCGGCGGTCGCGACGATGTCCTTGAGCCCGTACGGCACGCCCTCCAGCGGCCGCGCGGTCCCGGCGGCCCAGCGGGCGTCGGACTCGGCGGCGGCGGCGCGCGCCCGGTCGGCGAGCAGCAGCAGCACCGCGTTGTGGACCTCGTCGGTGGCCGCGACGCGGGCGAGGCAGGCCTCGACGGCCTGGCTGGGTGTCGCCGTGCCGGCGGCGAACGCGGCGAGCAGCTCCGTCGCGGTCAGGTCGGCGAGATCGGTGGTGGCCGGCGCCGGCAGCGTCCCGGTCACGACCGGCCGCCGTTCGCGATCCACGCCGTGGCCGTCGCCGGCTCGGTGACCGGTTCGGTGTAGGGCAGCGGGAGCGCCCGCAGCCGCTGCAGGTCCGGGTGGTAGGCGGTGTGGGTCGCGTGGGCCTGCGCGAGCCGGTCCGGCACGAGGGTGATGTCCTGGGCGGCCGCGATCACGGCGAACCCGTCGATGTCGGGCAGGGGCATGCGATCCTCCGGTGACGGTGTGTCGGGCGGGACGGTTCCGGTCGGTGCGGTGGCGGACGGGGACTGGACCGGCCGGCGGGTCTCGCCGACCGGGAGCAGCAGGACGAGGGCGAGTGCGAGGAGCCCGGCGGTGCCCCACAGGGCACCGTGCAGGCCGCCGACGGCGATGCCGATGCCCGCGAGCAGGCCGCCGGCGAGCATGCCGACGTCGCTCGCGATCCGGTACGCGGCGAGCCCCGCCTCCGGGTCGGGCGCGAGATCGACGGTCATCGCCGCGGGGATCACCCACGTCGCGCCGACGGTCACGCCCGCCGCGAGCGCGCCCAGGGTGAACCCGGTGGGCCCGGCGACGAGGGTCAGCACGACCGTCGCGAGCACCCCCCAGGCCAGCGCGAGGGCGAGCGGCGCGAACCGGCCGCGGCGATCGGTGAACCGGGCACCGAAGTGCATGACGGCGACGTCGGTGAGCGCGAGCGCGAACAGGGCCACGCCGAGCGGCACCCACGCCATCCCGAGCTGCTCGCCGAGCAGCGGGATGATCGTCATCGCCAGCCCGGAGCGCAGCGCCTGGCCGGTCCCGGAGAGCACGAGCGCCGACCACGCCCGGGCCCCGCGGACCCCCAGCCCGCGGGGCAGGCCCAGCCGCGGGCGGGCGTCCGACCGCAGCCGCGGCGCGAACACCCAGGCCGCGGCGGCGCCGAGCAGGTTGACCACGGCGCACACCCCGAACAGCAGGCGCAGCCCGTCGACGCCCGGCCGCAGCGCCACGACGAGCCCGCCCCCGAGCGGGCCCGTCGCGATCCCGGCGAACCAGGCGGCGTTGAACGAGCCGATGGCACCGCCGCGCTCGTGTGCCCGGGCCAGCCGGACCGCGGCCTGCACGCCGCCGCCCATGAACAGCGCGCCGCCGAAGCCCTGCAGCACCCGGGCGAGCCCGACGACGACCCAGTCGGTCGTCACCGCCGAGAGCAGCGACCCGATGCCGAACACCAGCATCGACACGGCGAGCGCGATCCGTGAGTCGAGCCGCGGGACGAACCGCGTGCCGAACGCGTCGACGAGCAGCAGCGAGAGCCCCATCGACGCGACGACGTAGGCCGCCCACTCCGGGTGCGCGCCCAGCCCGACGACCAGCAGCGCCGTGAACGGCGCGGTGAGCCCGAAGCCGACCCCGGCGACGGCGACGAGCCCGTGGAAGGAGCGCCGCCCACCCCCCGCCCCGGGAGCCGGGGTCGCCGGTCCCGGGACGAGGGTCGACAGGCGCACCGCAGGACCTGTCATGCCTGGGCGACCGCCGCCGGGGCGCCGGTTCCGGGCATCACGCCGACGGCCGCCTCGACGACGGCGCCGGCACGGAACGTGCGTGCGTCCTCCCAGTGCGGCGCGACGATCTGGATCGACGTCGGCATCCCCGTCGCCGGGTCGACCCCGCTGGGCACGGCCAGCGACGGATGTCCCGAGAGGTTGGTGACGCACGTGTTGGCGACCATCGTCGTCCCGCGGGCGAGCAGCTCCGGGTCCTCGGCCGGCCGGTCGAGCAGCACCGGCGCGACCTGCGGCGTCGTCGGTGTGACGAGCAGGTCGCAGGACTGCAGGGCGAGGTCGATCTCCGCCGTCAGTGCCCGGCGCAGGTTGGCGGCCTTGGCGAAGTACGTCGAGAAGTAGGTGTCGTGCAGGTAGCGGCCCGCCAGCAGCCACACCTTGAAGAACGGCGGGAACGCGTCCGCCTCGAGCCTGCGCACCATCGCGAACGCGTGCGTCCGCTCGACGTCGACCTCGCCCAGGTGGGAGTAGCCGGCCCCGTCGGACTGCACGCCCATCCAGCCGAGGTGGACGAGCAGGGCCGTCGCGATCGCCCAGCCGTCGGACCACAGCGGGACCGACACGGGCACGACGGTCGCGCCCGCGGCCTCCAGCGCGGCGCAGGAGTCCCGGAACCCGGCCAGCACTCCGGGCTCGCAGAGGTCCTCGCCGCAGCCCTGCGCGACGACGCCGATCGTCATCCCCGCGACGCCGTCGCCGAGCACCGCGGCGGCGGTCGTCGGCGCGGGCCGGCCGCGGACCCATTGCGGGTCGCGGTCGGAGTGCCCGCTCATCACGTCGAGCATCCGGGCGGTCAGCCCGACCGTGGAGGCGATCGGACACACCGAGTCGATGGTGTGGTCCATGTAGGTCAGGCCGTGCGAGGGCACCAGGCCCTGCGTGCCCTTGATCGAGACGACCCCGTTGAACGACGCGGGAATCCGCGCCGAGCCGCCCTCGTCGACACCGATCGCGAGGTCCACCGCACCCGACCGCACGGCCGATCCGGACCCGCCCGACGACCCGCCGGCCGACCGCGACGGGTCGACGGCGTTGCGCGCCGGCCCGAGCCAGCTCGACTCGCCGGTGCCCGACGTCGAGAAGTCGTCGAGGTTGGTCTTGCCGGTGATGCTCGCGCCCGCGTCGAGCAGCCGCGACACGACGACCGCGTCGGTCGTCGGGGTGTAGCTCAGGGTGCGGGACGCGTTGCTGATCGGGATCCCCGCGACGGCCAGGTTGTCCTTCACCCCGACGGTCAGACCCGCCAGCGGACCCCCGGCCGCACCAGTGACCCGGCACCGCCGGACGAAGGCGTGGAACGGGTCGTCGTCGTGGCTGGGCGGTGCACCCGGGTCGCGGTCGGTGTGGACCAGCGGCGGCATCGGTGCGTGCAGCTCGTCGAGCCGGTCCATCCCGGCGAGGATCCCGTCGAGGACGTCGGCGTACTGCTCGGCCTCCCGCGGGGTGAGGTGCATGAACTCGGCGGCACCGAGCTCGGCGACCTGCTCGGGTGTGGGGCGGCGGACGAAGCCGCGGATCCTGTTGCGCGGCATGGCCATGAGGAACCTCCAGCGTCGGAGTGCGGTGCAGTGCAGTTCAATGCGGTGGAGTGCGGAACGGGCCCGTGAGTGGCGATGGTCGCCATGGCGACCATCGCCACTCACGACGGCGGCCGGGATCAGCCCGAGTCGCCGATCGAGATCGTCGTGAGGTCGGCGAACCAGGACTGCGGCTGCACGAAGCCCTTGACGTTCGCCGACAGGACGCGCGGGTTCTTGTCGTTCACCACGACCAGCCACGGCGAGTCCTGTCCGAGGATCTGCGCGACCTGCGCGTAGACGTCGGACCGCTGCTTGTCGTCGAGGATCGTGCGCGCCTTGGCGAGCAGCGCGTCGACCTGCGGGTTGGAGTACTTGCCGGCGTTGGAGGTCGACTGCGAGCCGAACCAGCTCGTCCAGAACCCCTCCTGCTGGTAGCTCAGGGAGATGTTCATGGCGTTGGCGTCGTCGGGGATGTTGCCGGCGAAGAAGTCGTTGAGCATCGCCGCCCACTCGATCGGCTTGAGCTCGACCTTGACCCCGACCGCGGCCAGGTCGGCCTGCAGCGCGGTGTTCATCGGGGTCGGCACCATGTTCCCGGAGCCGCTGGTCGGGTAGGACAGCGTCATCGTGAAGCCGTTCGGGTAGCCGGCCTCGGCGAGCAGCTGCTTGGCCTTCGCCGGGTCGTAGCCGTAGACCTCGCTCTCCGGCCGGAACGACGCGTCGGCCTTCGGGGTGAAGCCCAGCGCGGGTTCCGCGGTGCCCTTGAGGATGTTGTCCACCAGCGACTGCCGGTTGATCGCCCAGTTCAGCGCCTCGCGGACCTTCTGGTTGTCGAACGGCGCCTTGCGCATGTTGTAGACCCAGGGCCAGATGTGGTTGTAGGAGTTCGTGAGCACCTGGAAGCCCTGGTTCTGCAGGCTCGGGACGTCGTCCGGCGGCGGGACCTCGATCCAGTTGACCTCACCGGAGCGCAATGCGGCGACGCGGGCCGTCGGGTCCGGGATCGGCCTGAGGATGACCTTGTCGAGCTTGGGCGCGCCGTTCCAGTAGCTCGCGTTCTTCGTCATGACGAGGCGCTGGCCGCGCTCGAGCGACTCGAACTTGAACGGCCCGGTGCCGACCGGCTTCTCCGCGAAGCCCTGGTTGCCCTCGGCCTTGATCGCGGTCGGGCTGCCGAAGTAGACCGTCGCGAGGTCGACCGGCAGGTAGGACCAGGGGCCGTTGGTGTTGATCGTGATGGTCATGTCGTCGACCTTGGAGAAGCTCTTGATCCCCGCGATCGAGAGCCCGCCCTGCGCGTTGAGCTCCTGGTAGAAGTTCGGGCTGCTCTTGTCGGCGTAGCGCTCGAGGTTGAAGATCGCGGCGTCGGCGTTCCACGGGGTGCCGTCGTGGAAGGTCACCCCGGGCCGGAGCTTGAACGTCCAGCTCGTCAGGTCGGCGTTGGGCTGCCACGACTCCGCGAGGTCGGGCTCGATCTTCGGGATCTGGTCGCCCTTGGTGAGGTCGAACTTCGTCAGGCCGTCGTAGAGCTGATTGGCGACGAACCGCAGCCCCTCGTAGCCCTGCCCCTGCGCGAGGCCGGTGTCGAGGATGGGGATGTCGCTGGCCGTCATGCCGATGATCAGCGTGTTGCCCCCGGCGCCGCCCCCGGACGTGGCGCTGCCGCCGCATGCGGACAGCACCAGGAGCAGCGCCGACAGGAGCGCGGTGACCGCGGTGGACAGCAGCCGCCGTCTGCGGCGGCGTGGATCGGGACTCGACACGGGCGTTCCTCTCGGGGCAGGGACAGCGGGCGGACGCGGTGCAGGGGTGGTCGGCCGGCGGCGCCGCTGCCGTCGGAGGGGGGTCGGGCGGACTCAGCCGGCGGTGGCCGGGACGGCCTGGGGCGTGACGTGGACGCAGGCGGCGGCGTGCGTCGGGGTCACCGGGACGAGCGCGGGCCAGTCGTCGGCGCAGACGTCCTCGGCGACCGGGCAGCGGGTGCGGAACCCGCAGCCCGACGGCGGGTTCGCCGGGCTGGGCAGCTCGCCGTGCAGCACGATGCGCTCGCGGCCCTGGCCGGGGGTCGCCGACAGCAGTGCCGTCGTGTACGGGTGCTGCGGGGCCTCCCACAACCGCTCCGCCGACGCGACCTCCACGACCCGGCCCAGGTACATCACCGCGACGCGGTCGGAGATGTGCTCGACGACGGCGAGGTCGTGGGAGATGAACAGGAACGCGACGCCGGTCTCGCGCTGCAGGTCGGCCAGCAGGTTGAGCACCTGCGCCTGCACGCTCTTGTCCAGCGCGGACACGGCCTCGTCGCACACCACGAGGTCCGGCGACGTCGACAGCGCCCTGGCGATCGCGACCCGCTGCAGCTGCCCGCCGGAGAGCTCGTGGGGGAAGCGCTCGCTCTGTGCCGCCGTCAGGCCGACCCGGTCGAGCAGCGCGAGGACCCGAGGCCCGCGCTCGGCCCGGGCGACGCCGTGCGCGCGCAGGTTGAACTCGATCGACGAGCGCACCGTCAGCCGCGGGTTGAGCGACGTCTGCGGGTTCTGCGGCACCACCTGCAGCCGCGCCCGCAGCGCGCGCAGCCGGGCGCGGTTCATCGCCGGGATCGACTCGCCGTCGAAGGTGACGTCGCCGGAGTCCGGCGCGAGCAGCCCGAGCAGGATCTTCCCCGTCGTCGACTTGCCACAGCCCGACTCGCCGACGACGCCGAGCGTCTCGCCGCGGTGCACGGTCAGCGAGACGTCGGCGACGGCGCGCACCCCGTTGCCGAAGGTCTTGTTCAGCCCGGTCGCCTCCAGCAGCACGTCGCTCACTGGTGCACCCTCCTTGTGTCCGAGTCGGATCGTTGATCCAGGATTCGGGCGCAC
>NZ_BPRG01000116.1:0-11342 GCF_036984265.1 Pseudonocardia sp. D17
TCCCGAGTCCAGGATCCGCAGGCCCGATTACCTACCGAACGTTGCCTGACGAGGCACTAGCTCTGCCCGAGGAAGGGTGCGGCCCTTACCGAGCCGCGTGTGTCGGCGAAGGACGTCCTTCTCAAGGACCGAGCGAACGACGAGGAGGTCGCAATGACCAGGAGAGTCCCGCCGCTGGTGATCGCATCAAGGCGGCCCAGCGGACGCGACCGCATGCCCAGCGGCTCCCTGGCGGCGACCTCGTCAGGTAAGGAAGTCGCTCGCGCGTGGGAGGACTTTGCTGCGGGCGAGAACATCGAGACGGGCGTGCGCCCGGAGATCCTCGCCTCGTGGTACCGATGTCGTGATCGCTACGCCGTCGACCACATGATGGACGTGGCACCGGGAGCCCGCAGCGACGAGGCCCAGCGGGTCGGCAACGACGTCGTCTACGCCCAACTCGGGGGACTAGGTGCGTTGGCCGGCCAAGAGGTCGAACGTGACGGCGCCATCGTGACGGTGACGGACGGGGATGGGCGCGTTCTCGGCGCCTGGGGCGATCCCGCCGCGCAGCGGCGGGCCGCGCTGCACAACCTGGCCCCATGGTCGTCGTGGTCGGAGGAGGGCGCAGGCACCAACGGGATGGGTACGTCACTCGAGGTATCTGGCCCGGTCACGGTGACGGGGCCAGAACACTGGTGCCAAGCGTTCCATCAGTGGGCGTGCGTTGGTATCTCCATCCTGGATGTGGTGACGGGCGCGCCGGTCGCGTCGATCAACATCTCGCGGTGGAACGCGTCGCTACCCAGCCTCGTGGCGCCATGGCTGAAGAAGTCCGTCGGATGCGTGGAACAGGAGATCCGCCAGCGGGCGATCTACGAGGCCGACACCGTCGTCGCCAAGTTCAGCTCGATGCGCCAGCAGGCCAGGGGTGCGCTCATGGCCATGGACCGCGGCGGGAACGTGATCGCGGCCAACGACGCCGCTGTGGCCATGCTCGGACTGTCGATGGAAACTCCCATCGTCACAGGTGCGACCGAACCGGCGGCGCGCTGGATCCCCGACATCGCCGGACTACCGGAAGCAGTGCGGTGGGCCAAGGAGCGGGCGCAGGTAGACCCGGCATGGAGCGGTTACGCGCGGCTGCCGGTGTCCCCCGGCGATGAAGCGATGCCCTTGACGATGCGCCCCGTGGTGGACTCGAACCTCGTGGTCGGGATGCTGTGCGAGTTCGGTATCCAGGAGGGTGAGGCCTATGAGCAGGACGATAGCCAGGCGGTCGCTCGCCTGCCCCGAGCCGTCATTGGAATTCGTGATGACCGCCTCGTTCTCCTCGCTCCATCGGAGATCCGCTACGCCGAGGCCGACCGGAACATCGTCTGGCTGGTCACGGAGCGCGGCAGGGTCCAGGCCGCGACCCGGGGCATGGACAACGTAGAACGGTCGCTCGCCCCCTACGGGATTCGCCGAGTACACCGGCGCTATCTGGTCAACCTTCGCCGGGTGGCGGAGATCGAGCGGGGCATCCGAGGAGAACTGTTTCTCATCACAGATGCCCGTGCTCACGAACTCGTCCCCGTCTCCCGACGCCACGCCCCGGATCTCAGGCGCATGCTCGGTATCTGATTCAGGCCGGTCGCTCGGCGAGCGACTCCACCTGGCGACGGAGCCTGTCCACCGCCTGTGCGGGATCGGAGGCTGCGTAGACGGCCGAGCCCGCGACGAAGCAATCGACGCCGGCCTCAGCCGCCTGCTCGATGGTGTCAGCGTTGATACCGCCGTCGATCTCCACCAAGAGATTCAGGTGGCCGGTGTCAACCAATCGCCGTGCCTGG
This sequence comes from Pseudonocardia sp. D17, assembly GCF_036984265.1. Lineage (NCBI taxonomy): Bacteria > Bacillati > Actinomycetota > Actinomycetes > Pseudonocardiales > Pseudonocardiaceae > Pseudonocardia > Pseudonocardia sp. D17. Next base: position 1,815 of record NZ_BPRG01000116.1, read on the forward strand.
CGGACCTTGCCAAGGACCTCAGCGATGAACGACTGGCCGCCGAAGCCGGGCTCCACCGACATGACGAGCAGGGTGTCGTAGTGCTTGAGCACGTCGAGGTAGGGCTCGAGCGGCGTGTTGGGCTTGATCGCCAATCCTGCCTTGGAGCCCGCCGCGCGCAGGTTCTTCGCGAGCATGACCGGATCTTCTGTGGCCTCGACATGGACGGTCACGTTGTACGAGCCAGCTTCTGCGTAGCCGATCGCCCAATGGTCCGGCTTCTCGATCATGAGATGGCAGTCCACCGGTAGATCCGTGGCAGCCAGTAGTGACGTCACGACGGGAAGGCCCAGGGTTAGGTTGGGCACGAAGTGGGCGTCCATGACGTCCACGTGCACCCAGTCGGCGCCCCGACCGGACTCTCCGCGCACAGCCGTTATCGCCTCGGCGAGTCGGGCGAAGTCGGCGGAAAGGATGGACGGAGCGATCAGGGGCGGACTCGACACGTCTTCGAGCCTAAGTCGGCCCGGAGCGGTGCGAGGTTATCCGGTGCACGTATCGGGGGATTGCGTTTTCGCATGTGCTGAGGTGTTGCCGGTTTAGGTGGTTGCCGTGATGGTTCTGGGACTTGGCTGAACTAGGTGTGATGAGGAGATTTTCGTGAAGCTGCAGGTGGCGCTCGATGTCCTGGACCTCCCTTCCGCGCTGACGCTGGCGCACCAGGTGGCCGAGCACGTGGACATTCTCGAGCTGGGGACACCGTTGGTGAAGTCGGCGGGTATCACCGCGGTGACGGCAATCAAGGCTGCGCACCCGGACAAGCTGGTCTTCGCTGACCTCAAGACCGCTGACGCTGGTGAGCTGGAGGCGGAGCTCGCGTTCGAGGCGGGTGCTGATCTGGTGACGGTGATGGGGTCGGCGGATGACGACACCATCCGCGGTGCTGTCGCGGCCGGCAAGAAGTACGGCAAGCAGGTCGTCGCGGACATGATCAGCGTGGTCGATGGCCGGGTGGCTCGGATTCGTGAGGTCGCGAAGCTGGGTGTGTCGTTCGTGGAGATCCACGCGGGTCTGGACGAGCAGGCGCGTCCGGGTTACTCGATCGAGCAGCTGCTCGCGGACGGCCGTGAGGCCGGGGTTCCGTTCTCGATCGCGGGTGGAGTGAAGGCGGACACGATCAGTTCCGTGCGTGAGGCCGGCGCTGTGGTCGCGGTGGCGGGTGGGGCGATCTACAGCGCCTCTGACCCGAGTGCTGCGGCGGCCGAGCTCAAGAAGCGCGCCACCAACTGACGTGGGGCCAGCGTGAATGAGGATCGATCTGGGCACCCGGCGATCACACAGGACGCCCACAGCACCTTGATGCGGCAGGCCGCCCGAGTATTACGCCTGCGCTACGCGGCGGGCGGCCGGGACAGCCAGCTGTCTCCAGCCACGGCGAGCAAGCTAGCTGACACGCTGGAAGGCCTCTCCAGCGGAGACCCCGTCTTCGACTCGATCGATCCGAATGAGGCGACCGCACTAGCCCATCGTCTGATCGATGACGACCATCCAGAGCTGTCAAAGCTGTGGCCTGCAGCCAAGTGAGCAGCTGATCGATCACGACGCCGTCGGTGAGCTGCACTCAGTGCGCTAGGAAATTCAGAGCGACAGGCCGAGCGCCGTCGAGATCACGAAGCAGGTGCGGGACCACGCTAGACCGAGTCGATCCGAGTGCGGATAGACCCTGCTGGCGAGGTCCTGCACCCGGCTTTCGGCCGTATCTCGGGGCGTCCCGCAGAGGTCCGCGCCACGCTGGGCGCGCCTGATGATTCGGCGAACCCGTCTGTCGACGACCTGGCCGGGATGACCGTGGGATTGCTGGGTGCCGGGATACGCCAGGTGGCGGCGGTAGGTAGGGCTGGATGCTCATTTAGCTCTTCCGCTCACCGGGATGTCGACGACTTGTCCGCTAACCCGAACGACCGAATAGCGATCGCCTTCAGCACTAGCAGCCGCCGGGCGCGGCCCGGGGACGAGACGCCTCTTCGAAGAACCCCGTCGGTGCGACGCAGCCGCCGCCGCTCATGGAACTCTCCCGCGGGCACGCCAAGCCGGCGACCATCAATGCCGCCTCCACGCTTACGCTCCGTGTCGGCGGCCCGATCGCAATGCTCCGGATCCTCCACCCCCTATGGGGACGATCCTTCACCGATGGAGACGCGGCGCGATGGGCCTGGAAACGGCGCCGTTAAGCGCCTCCCGTCCACGATCGCCGAACATCACTCGACGGCCACGGAGCAGCCGACCAGAATCAGAACACAAGGATGTCATGACCTCGCCCCTTGGGACCGCGACGAACCACAGCAGGCGCCTCATTGTCGGCAACTGGAAGATGAACCTCACCCACACGGACGCGGTCGGCTACCTGCAAAAGCTCGCATTCGGCCTCCCGGAGAGGTATTACCACAACGTTGAGGTGGTTGTGCTCCCGCCATTCACCTCCATCCGGAGCGTTCAGACCATGGTGCTGAGCGACGGCTTCCTGATGACGTATGGGGCACAGGACATCAGCCAGCATGGGTCGGGCGCCTACACCGGGGACGTGTCAGGCGCGATGCTGGCCAAACTGAACTGCCGCTACGTTGTCGTCGGGCACTCCGAGCGCCGCGAGTACCGCCAGGAGGACGACGCCGTCGTCAACGCGAAAGTGCGCGGGGCGTTCGCCCACGGCATTACGCCGATCTTGTGCGTCGGCGAGGGCCTGGAGGTCCGTGAGGGCGGCGGCCACATCGGCCACTGCACCGCGCAGCTCACCGCGGCAGTGGAGCAGGTCACCCCGGAGGAGGCCGCGACGCTCGTGGTCGCCTACGAGCCGATCTGGGCGATCGGCACCAGCCGGGTCGCCGACCCAAGGGACGCCCAGGAGGTGAGTGCTGCGCTGCGCACCACGCTCGGCGAGCTGTACGGCGACACCGTCGCCGGGGCCGTGCGGGTGCTCTACGGTGGCTCGGTGAAGTCGGACAACATCGGCGAGATCGTGGCCGAGCGCGACATCGACGGCGCCCTCGTCGGCGGCGCCAGTCTTGACCCCGACGAGTTCGCCAAGCTGTGTGCGATCGCCGCGGGTGGCTCCCTGCGTTGATGGGCGAGCGGCTGCGACGATACCTAGGCCAGGGCGCGCACGGGATGCTCCAGCGCCCCGTTGATCCGCGCCCAATGCATGGGTTCCGGGGCCGCGCTCGGCGACGTCGACAGCTACCTGAAAGCACCATTCGACGTCGCACTCACGCGGTTGAGCGAGGTCTAGGCCGTTGTGGCTCGTCCCCGGACATCATCGGTCGGGACTGCCCAGGGTTCGGTTGACTCCTGACCATGTGAGGACGTCCTTCTCGCTGGAAGGAACGACACCGTGCCCCGAGCCGTTCCCGAAGGAGTTCCGCCGCGACGTGATCGCAGTCGCCCGCCCGGGCGACCACTCCATCGCCGCCGTTGGCCGGAACTTCAGGATCTCGGGAGCCCTGGCTGCAACGCTTGGCTCACAATCGCCGACCGCGAAGACGGCATCAGCCCGGAAACCCCGACTCGACAGCCAAGCCCGCGAACGCGAGGGACCTCGAGGCCGAGAACCGGGAGCTGCGCCGCCGCGCCGCGCAGTTCGAGCAGGAGAACGAGATCCTGCGCCGCTCCACCGCCGACTGCGCCCGCGACGTCCTTCCTCACCGATGTCCCCGCTGGTCGGTGCTCGTGGCCACCGACAAGATCCCTGTCGCGGTGACCTGCCGGGGGCTCGGCTTCAGCACACAGGCCTTCTACAAGTGGCGCGCCACCCCCGTGTCCGACCGCGACTACGACGACGCGCACCTGACCAACGCGCCCATCGACATCCACCACGACGACCCCGAGTTCGGCTACTGCTTCATCACTGACGAACTCACCGGTCAGGGCTGGACAGCGTCACGCAACCACATGAACGGGCTCTGCACACAGCAGAAGCTCTGGTCGGTCCACGCCCTGCAGCGCATGCCGGGCCCGCCCGTCCACGACGACGTCGTGGGCCGCGAGTCCACCGCCGAGCGCGGAGCACGACGGCACCCATCACATGTTGTGGTTCACCGACATCACCGAGCACCCCACCCGCGAGGGCAAGCTCTACCTCTGCGCGGTCAAGGACGCCTGCTCGAAGCGGATCGGAGGCTACTCCATCAACGACCGCGTGACCTCCGCGTTGGCCGTCGACGTGCTGCGCAACGCCATCACCCTGCGCAACCCCGACGCAATCGTGCACTCGGGCCGCGGCAGTCAATGCCGCTCCCACGCCCACCAGCGGGACCATCGCGAGGTACAGCTGCGCGGGTCCATGGGGAGCATCGGAACGTGCGCGGACTACGCCGCGATGGAGTCGGTCTTCAGCCTGCTGCAGCAAACGTGCTCAACCGACGACGCTGGGCCACCCGCACCGAGTTCCGCCTCGCGATCGTGTCGTGGACCGAGACGACCTACCACCGCCGACCACGACAAGAAACTTTCGGCAGGCTCAATCCCCCGTCGAGTTCGAGACACTCCTCTCACCCGCCGCTCACACGGCCCGACCCACCCACCCGAGACGGGTCAACCAAAGCCTGGGCAGTCCCCCTGATCGTCTGACGAGCGCGGACGCAGGTCCGAGGTCGCCGCGGCCACGTACGTACCGGTGCCGGATAGGCCGACGTCCGGACCTCAGGAACCAGCGCCTTCGGGGGCAGCCCGATTTGCTGTGATATCCCAGGTCCAGCCGGGTGGACATCAAGCCGGCGGGGACGAACTGCGCCCGACCGCGGACAAACGGAGAATCTGGCCGAACCAACGGGAACATGACTCCTTGGCAGGGCCGTCAGAGGCCCGACCGACCGTGCAGGGCCCGGCGCACGCCGTTCATCCTCGCGCTACGTGCGTTCGTGTCCGGGCTCTTGACCATGGACGCGCCCTTCAGCAATGTCACCGATCACGTGAACGGAAGGTTCTACGCGAGAGGGTGAGATCAGTGGTGCTTCCGTCCAAGATGCCGCAGCTCGCCGACCTCGACCTGCTGCTGTCGGTAGCGAGCTGCGGCAGCGTGGGGAAAGCAGCGCAGGCCCACAGTCTCTCCCAGCCAGCCGCCAGCACCCGGATCAGTGCCATGGAGAGGCGGTTGGGCCTTCGACTTCTGGAACGCTCCCCCAGTGGTTCGACGCTTACCGAAGAAGGGGAGATGCTGGCGAAATATGCACGCAATGTAATGCAGGCGGCGCGAGAGCTGTTGGAATTCGGGTCCCGGGCCCGGTCCTCCGAGGCGAAACGCATCCGCGTCGGAGGAACTCCCACGATCTCCGAGCATCTGATACCCGACTGGCTGAACCGCTCGTGGTTCTCGTTCGGCGAGGCGAGGGTCGAAGTGCAAACCGGTAGCGTCGACGAACTTCGGCAGTCGATCCTCTCCAGCGACGTCGATGTAGTATTCATCGACGGGTGGGGTCCATCGAGCGGCAAGGGATGGCGGCAGCAGGATCGCGACGGTGTCGTCACCCGCTATATCTGTGACGATCAGCTTGCGGTCGTGGTCGGTTCGATGCACCCGTGGGCCGCACGAACTACTCCGCTGACGATGTCGGAACTCGCAGCCGCACCCCTTGCTTTGCGGGAGCGCGGTTCCGGGCTACGAGAGTTCACGAACAGACTGCTGAAGGCGGCGGGCGCCCCGCAGGCCTATATCGAGCTCCCATTCACCGGCGCGATCAAGCAGGCGGTCGCTACCAGCCAGCGAGTGACGGTCCTCAATGCTTCCACTGTGCGAGCCGAGCTCGAGGACGGACGGCTTCATCTTGTCGCGGTCGACCAAGCGATGCCTTCCCGGCCGATCTACGCAGCGTGGAGCGAGCAACGAGGCCTCCCCGAATACGCGGCGGATTTGGTGGACGTCGCCACGTCCAAAGGCCCCTCCAAGCCCGCCATCGAATCGATTCACAAGCCGCGACCAATCACTACGCGAACACGGCCGCCAAATGCCTTAGCGGTCGACGCCCGCGAGGCGATCGCATGATCACCGATTCCGAACCGACCAGGGAGGCTTGAGGACAGTGGTGGATCTGAACAAGGTCGCACGGGCCATGGTGTCCAACAGACGCGGTATTCTTGCGGCGGACGAGAGCATCGCGACGATGTCCGCCAGGCTGGAGAAGGTCGGCGTCGAGCCGACCGCTGAGAGCCGCCGGGTGTACCGGGAGTTGATCGTCACCACGCCCGAGCTCGCCGACTCGATCAGCGGCGTGATCCTCGCAGACGAGACCTTTCATCAGAGGGTCACCGACGGTCGCACGTTCCCGGACTATCTCTCAGACATCGGAATCCTCACTGGGATCAAGGTCGACACTGGGGCAAAGCCGCTCGCGGGCGCCCCGGGCGAGACGGTGACCGAAGGCCTCGACGGGCTGCGCGAACGAGTCGCAGATTACGTGCGCCTCGGCGCGGCGTTCGCGAAGTGGCGCGCAGTGATCACAATCGGTGACAACACGCCGACAGATCGCGCGATCCGCGCCAATCTGCACGCTCTGGCGCGCTACGCCGGGCTCTGCCAGGAAGGCGGCCTCGTGCCCATCGTGGAGCCCGAGGTGCTGATGGACGGCACCCACTCCCTGGCGCGTTGCCGGGAGGTGTCGACCGCCGTGCTGCGGGCACTGTTCGAGGAGCTTGACCTCATGCAGGTGCAGCTGGACGGCATCGTGCTCAAGCCCAACATGGTGGTCGCCGGCTCCGGCAGCTCCGATCAGCCCACGGTTGCCGACGTCGCCCAGGCCACGGTCGAGACGCTGCGGGAGACGGTGCCCGCCTCCGTGCCGGGCATCGCCTTCTTGTCCGGAGGCCAGCGCCCCGAGCTGGCGACGCAGCACCTCGGAGCGATGCAGAAGCTCGACCCGTTGCCCTGGGAGCTCACCTACTCGTTCGGTCGGGCACTTGTCGGACCGGCGCTGGAGACGTGGCGGGGAGAGGACAAGAACCGGGGGCGCGCACAAGAGGTGCTCTCGGGTCTTGCGCTTGCCAACGCCGCAGCGCGCTGAGTAACTGACCTGGGAAGGGCGGCCGGATTATCGCGGAGGTCCGGCCCCCCTCGCTCTTCCCGCCTGCCCAGGATTTGCCTGAGTGGATCGAGAATCATGACTACTCACGAATGGTGCACCGTCGGCGCCTCCCAAGGGCCTGACCAGGCCCTCGCGCTGAAACTCGTCCGGGCGACCGAAGCTGCCGCGATCGCGGCACTCCGGAGAGGCGGCCGCGGTCAGTGGAACAGCCGGAAGACCGCGGCCGCCGCCGTGCACGAACACCTCATGTCCGTGCCCATCTGCGGCGTCGTGGTGATCGGTGACGATGAGCTCGAGACGCCCGTTGTGTGCAGAGGAGACGAGGCCGGGATGGGCGACTCGCCGCTCTACGACCTCGGCATCGGTCTGGGTGGCCCACAGCGGCCGCTTCAGATCGCTCTGAGCTCGCTGGTATCGGTCGTGGTGGCCGAACGCGGTTCGCTGCACGTCCCGCCGCCCGGTGTCGTGGAACTGCTGGCCGTCGGCCCCGACTGCGTAGATGTCGTCGACATCACCCGGTCAGTGGCCACGAACCTGTCGGCCGTCGCCGCGGCCAAGGGTATTCGGAGGGCGGACGTCGAAGTCGCGGTGCTCGATCGATCGCGACAGGACCTTGTGAACGAGGTCCGCAAAGCCGGTGCACGGGTCCGGGTACCGCAGGGAGGCGAGATCGCCGGGGCGATCGCAGCAGCCCGGCTCGACAGCTCGGTGGACGTGCTGTTGGGCACCGGCGACGCGAAGGAGTCGGTCATCGCCGCTGCCGCCGTGTCCTGCCTGGGCGGGTCATTTCAAATCCGTCGGCGGTCCGCAGGCGTCGAGGAGGTCCTTCGCACTGACAACCTGGTGCGAGGCGAACGAGTCATCTTCAGCGGCACCGCGGTGACCACGAACGAGCTACTTCGCGGAGTCCAGTGCGAGGCCGGCCGCGTCACGACACGGTCCATCGTGCTCTGCTCCTGGCCGGAAACGGCGTGGACGATCAAGTCTGAGCACCGACTCCCCTGAGGGCACCAGGCGCCTGGCTAGGTCGGCTCGGCCGCCCCCAGGGCGTTCGGGCCCAGGTCTTGCAGTACATGACACCCCACAGCCGCGGCACGACCCCGCGCGGTCACCTCCTCGCCACCCCGGCGTGCCCCGAGGGAACGCGCCGCCCGCCCCAACCGGACAGTGACGACCAGCACCATTTCCCTGCTTGCACGTGGCGACCGCAGCAAAGGGAACTGCGTCCGCCAGGCATGGCTGGGTCGAGACGCGACGCGGCCCCTAGGGAACGACAAAGCAGGGACTGATCGTGCTCCGCTGCCTGGCAGGAAAGGCGACCTGGTGGATCAGAATCTGGGGGTGAGGGGGCCAAATAGGCGTAGAAAAGCCGCGCACCCTGCAACGGAGATCGGACATGTCTCGCGCGAGGTCTCGCTCGTAGCCGACAAAGCGCGACCTACGACCAAGAAGACTTACCGAGTGATTCGAGACCTCGCATACGGCGATGACACTCTTCACCGCCTCGACGTCCACATGTCGACATTGCGCGACGAGGTCGCTCGACCTGTGCTCCTCTTCCTGCACGGGGGCGGCTTCGTCGCTGGCGACAAGCGGGCTCGCGGCGACTCCGAGCATGACAACATCGGTCGGTTCGCCGTCGAGTCTGGGTTCGTCGGAGTTGTGATGAACTACCGGCTGGCGCCGGCTGCCACGTACCCATCCGGAGCCGATGACGTGCGTCGCGCCGTGGACTTCCTGGCGCGACGGGTCACGGAGTACGGCGGCGACCCCCAGCAGGTCGTTCTCATGGGTCACTCGGCGGGCGCGGCCCACGTAGCGACCTTTCTTGCGACACCGGCCCTCCGGAACGCGGTAACGGGGGTGGTCGCCGCGATCTTGTCGTCGGGAATCTTCGACCCGGGAAGCCTCGCGCCCGGCGCGTTCGCCTCCTACTACGGGTCGGACGAACAGGGGCGGACCAACGCCTCGTCGATCGATGGTCTGCTGGACAGCGGAATCCCGCTACTTGTCAGCATCGCCGAGTTCGACCCGCCGGAACTGCATGATCAGGCGGTGAGGCTCCTCGCTGCCGCGGTGCAGGCCACCGGCGAGTTCCCCGCAACTCTATACGGCGTCGGGCACAACAACTTCTCGGTGATCGCCCACATCGGGACCGACGATCGAACCATGGGAGATGAGATCGTCAACTTCATCTGCGCCACGACGCGGTTTCATAAGGGCGCGCCGGGTGCGGCGCACTGCGCTGAAACGCTGCCAGCCGGCGCGCACCGAAACGAGAAGGCGCGCGGACATCCACCATGCCTCGGATGAGGCTGCCATGCGATCTTCTTGATCTACGAAATCTAGAACCTGAATTTTCGACGACCGTCGTCACACTCCTCAGACAGTACCGACGGACACAAAGACATCCCGGAGGACGTCACATGCCGATCGCCACCCCCGAGGTCTACAACCAGATGCTCGACGGAGCCAAGAA
>NZ_BPRG01000117.1:0-4110 GCF_036984265.1 Pseudonocardia sp. D17
TCGTCCCCAGCAACGGAAACTAGCCATAACCGAGGCCAGTTCCACCGTTCTTCTGACACTCCCCACGCCGGCGAGCGCGTCCGCCGTGTCGACGGTCGTTGCGACGGCCGGGCCGCTGCGGGGCGGGCGGGCTGACAAGCAGCGGCGGGAGCAGACCTGGCCCGCCCGAAGGAGGCGACGTCTGGTGTTCGACCCCCAGCGCCTTCCGGCGTCACGGGATAACTGCTTTGCCGCAGACGGCGCGGGGTGGACGATTCGCCACCGGGGGAACCCGGCCCGACCCGACAGCAGTTGATCCATGCCGTCTTCGGATGGTTCACGGACCACGAACGAGAGGTGCTGGGATGGCGCAGGAGGGGCAGCCGGTCAACGAGCGGTTCCCGCGGTCGTCGGCATATCACCCGGACTGGGTCCTCGCCGCGGTGAGCGGCGGGGCGAACTCGCTGTGGCTCACCGAGTGGCTGGTCGAGGCGATGGACCTGCACTCCGGGATGCGCGTGCTGGACCTGGGCTGCGGACGCGGCGCCTCGTCGATCTTCCTGCACCGTGAGCTGGGCGTGCAGGTCTGGGCCACCGACCTGTGGTTCGGCGCCGACGAGCGGCTGGCCCGGATCCGCGACGCCGGCGTCGAGCACAGCGTGTTCCCGATCCACGCCGACGCCCGGGCGCTACCGTTCGCCGCAGGATTCTTCGACGCGATCGTCAGCATCGACTCGTTCGTCTACTACGGCACCGACGACCTGTACGCGAGCTACCTCGCCCGCTTCGTCGAACCCGGCGGGCAGATCGGGATCGCCGGGAGCGGGCTGCTCTCCGAGTTCGCCGGGCCCGTGCCCGAGCACCTCGCGGCATGGTGGGAACCGAGCCTCGCGTGCCTGCACTCGGCCGCGTGGTGGCGGCGGCACTGGGAGCGCAGCGGCGTGCTCGCTGTCGAGGTCGCGGACACGATGCCCGACGGCTGGCGACACTGGCTGGAGTGGCAACATGTCGTCGCCCCGGACAACACCGCCGAGATCGACGCCGTCCGGACCGACGCCGGCCGCCACCTCGGTTACGTCCGGGCGGTGGCGCGGCGACCCGAAGCCGCGGTGCTCGACGAGCCGATCACGACCATCCCGGTCGAGTACACGATGGCCCCGCTGACCCGCCCTGGTCATGACGATGCGGGCTGAGCGACGCGTGCCGCGCGCGACCCTGCGATAGGCCCCGTCCCGCGCTTGCCGCTGTCTGCCCCCTGCCGCTGACCTCGCGCCGAGTTCGGTCAGGAGGCCAGACCGGCGCGGGCCTGTGCCTGGCACTGGGCGGTGGTCTGGCCGGTCTGCTCGCGGCACGCCTGCAGCGCGGCGTCGCTGACGGCGCGATGTTCCGCGTCCAGTTTGCGCTGGTAGTCGCGGGCGGCTCTTTCCTTGGCGGCGTTCAGGGCCGGGCAGGACTTGTTCGTGATCGTGTTCGGGTGGGCGGGGTCGCCGAACTTCGCCGGCGCGTTGGGCTCGCACGAGTAGGCGACCTTGGGCTTCCCATTGGCCTTGGGCGCCGTGGGCCGGGCCGGAGCCGGCGTGGGCGGCGGCGTCGGGTCTCGGGTGGTGGCCTGCACGGTTGTCGGCGGTGCCGCAGGTGCGGTGACGGCGGCAGGCGCCGTCGGGGGCGGGACCTGGTCGGAGCAGGCGGTGACGAGCCCCACGGCCAGCACGCCCAAGGGCAGGATGGCCAGGGTGCGGGCGAGGATGGATTCCATGGTGGCGTCAGTCCTTGTATGAGTAGGTCTCGCCGACCAAGTTCGAGCCGAACTCGCAGGAGGCCGTCACCCGACCTTTCGTCACCGAAGAGTTGTTCGTTACGGCGCGACCGAACACGGCGATGGATCCGACTGCCTAGCAACGCTTCTGAGGCGTTTGCGCGGTCTCTCGGGACCGCCAGGCCATGCCCAAGCCGAGCTGCAGTCAAGCGCCCGCTCGCTGCTGTCTCGACGCGCGCGGCCAGCGCCGCTCGTGGTCGACCTTCGGTGAGCCGCCCACGTGGTGCAACTGTGTGCGTCCTCTGCGCCTTCCGCCCCGATCGCCAGTCCTGACGCTGATTCTTCCTCGCGGCGAGGGTTCACCTTTCCGACCCGTCCACCGGGCCGCAAGGCAATTCGTACCGCCCGCCTTCTGCCGGCCGACGGATCGGCTCCCGTCTCGGTGCACCGTGGCTGACCAGCAGCGGTGCCAGGCGGGCGGAGCTCGGCCCACCCGCGCCCCACTAGGGACCCTGCAGGCCGTCGAGGTGTGAAATCACAAAATAGGACCTGCGTCGACGACAATCAGTCCCGGGCACCGCTGCCGCAGGGAAGTACCGCTCGTGGTCCGTCCGTGGCACCTCGAGCGCGAATCTGCCGACGGCCGCGACGGAGCGCCCACCCGAGCCGCTCGACGGACGCCCGCTCTACTTCTGGACGCGGAAGCGGAGCACCGTCACAGGGCCTGACTGCGTGCTGCCGAGAGGTTCCAGGTCGATCCGGCCGAGGCCCGACGTCGAGAAACGCACGCCGTCGCCGAGCAGGACGGGCAGGACGTAGACCAGGACCTCGTCGACGAGCCCTTGCTGCAGGCACTGACTCGCCACGTCGGCACCGAGGATCTCGAGGTTCTTCCCGCCCGCGGCGGCACGCGCCGTGGCGACGGCCTCGGCGAGGTCGCAGGTGAGGAACGTGGCCCCGGGCTCCGGCTCGTCCGGCGGCCGGTGCGTCAGGACGAAGACCGGCCCCCCGTCGTAGGTGGCGTCCCCGCCCGACATCCGTTTGCCGACCTCATAGGTCACCCGGCCGGCCAGCATGGCGCCGGTGGCATGCATGACCTCGGAGAACGCGTACTCGATCTCGTACTCGACGACCCAGTCCATCGCGTCGTCGGGGCCGGCGATGAAGCCGTCCAGCGACATCGCCCTGTTCACAACGACCTTGCCGAGGCCGGCGGCCGAATCGCTCATACCGGTGAAGACCCCCCGTCCGTCACGAACTCATCGTCAAAAGGCGGACCGTCGTCATCACCTCGCAGGCCAGGGCCATTATCGGGCAGGTGCGCAGGGGTGCCCCCGGTGGGATTCGAACCCACACTGTGACCCTTTTAAGGGGAACCAAGATCGACGCCCTCAACGGCCTCTGATCTGCGGCTGAGCTGACGCGTGCGCGCTCGTCGTCCGAACTTCGGCACGTATTCGGCGTGGACCACCCGACCGGACCACGTCGTCGCCCTTCCAACGCTGGGCCCTGGTGCTGATCTCCTCGCGGCGCGGGTTCCACCCTTCCGGCCCGTCGGTCGGGGTGCAAGGCACGCTGTCCCGCCTTGTGCCCCGACCGACGGGCCGGTAGCCGTCTCGGCGCGCCGTGAGGAGGTCAGCACCCCGCCGCACCTCTACTGATCTCTGAGCGGTGCCGGGTGTGGGCGGAGCCCGCAGTTGTTCGCGTTGACACGGCATCGCTAGGACCTACTGTCACCGACGACGTACTGCCCGATTTCCTGACTCCCGGACGCTGCACCGGAGGTAGCTCGTGACCGCTGAGCCTGAGACGACCGAGTCGGGGTTGGCCTCGCTGCGGTGTTGGTGTTGTGGCGCCGAGTTCGCCGAGGTCAGCCTCGTGCACCTCGGTGCCCGGCCAGAGGTGACGATCTGCCTCGACTGCGCGCGCTTTCTCCACCGCCGCGCCCTGGCCCGGCGCGACGAGCATCGATGGACGCCGATGGGCGCGGTGCGCGGAGGTGTGCAGCGGGTCCGAGACTGGGTGATCGAGAACGGATGGCACCAGCGCGGACCTTTGGGAGCGTTCCTGCGCAGGATCGACCGCTTCCTACCGTGAGCGTCCCCGTGCGGGTCGAGGTTCTGCACCACGAGGGCTGTCCTCTGTTCGCCCCGGCGATGGAGTTGGTCCGTGGCTGCGTGCGCGAGCTGGGCGTCGATGCCGTGATCGTCGAGCGCGTTGCCCGCTACCCGTCGCCGACGGTGCTGGTCGACGGTCGCGATGTGATGGGCGTGCCGAGCGACGGGACGCCGGCCGATGCGTGTCGCCTCGACGTGCCGACCCGCGAACGTGTTGCCGATGCTCTGAGATCGGCGTCGTCCTCGGGGTAGGGCCGG
>NZ_BPRG01000118.1:0-697 GCF_036984265.1 Pseudonocardia sp. D17
GTGGTCTGGACGGTGCAGGTCCGGTTGTCGGTCTGGTCGGCGACGAGCGCGGGGGTGGTGGTCACGGCCGGTCCCGCGGCCAGCGCGGCGGCGACGGCCAGGGCGCCGACGGTGGTGGTGACAGGCATGGGGGTCACTGCTCCTTGGTCATGAAACGATCGGTCTGGTCGGATCGACGGCCGGTTCTCGGTAGACAGGCGAGACGAGCTCGGTACATGTCGTGGCGGTCAAACGGCAGGCTCATCGCTGCCCGTTTCCACAGGTCGCCGCGCTGGGCTCGACCCCGCCTGCACCCGAGCCCGAGCCCGAGCCCGAGCCCGAGCTGGTGTCGGTTCCGGTGGGGGTGGTCTCGGTGCCGCCGCTCCAGTCGGACAGGACGCGGAGCTTGGCCCAGGGGATGTAGTCGAGGGCGACGAAGTCCCCGGACAGGCCGGCCTGGGAGTAGGCGTTCGAGTCGGGGGCGTACTCGGCGATGAACGCCATCCGGGCGCCGCCGTTGTCCCCGACGTAGGCCCCGTAGGTCTGCAGGGCCTTGGCGATGGCCTTCTCGCCGCTGCTGGATGCCGGGGATGGTGTCGACGTCGATGCTCGGGTCGAGCTGCACCCGTGCGCCCTCGGGGATCGGCGAGCCGACGCCGTCCATGTTCGAGCCGTCGGTCTTGGTGGCGGGGTAGCGGACCTCGCCGGGTTTGACCAT
>NZ_BPRG01000119.1:0-4941 GCF_036984265.1 Pseudonocardia sp. D17
TCCCCGAGTCCTACTACATCGACCACGTCGGTCAGATGCGCACCGTCTCCGACGAGACCGCCGTCTCGGCCTGACGTCGTCCATCCGGCGCCCTTGCCCGCGCCTTCCCGGGCGGGGGCGCCGGGACCCCACGCGAACGAAAGAGGTTGACCCGATGGATGCCCCGACCGTGCTGGTCAGTACTGTGCGCGGCCCGGTTCCGGTGGACGCCCTCGGGATGACGCTCACCCACGAGCACCTGCTCAGCGACTGGTCCGGCAGGCCCCGTGCCGAGCCCGAGGACCCGGCCGAGCGCGCGCTGTTCCACGCCGAGGTGAGCCCGTCGATGCAGTGGGTGCTCCGCGAGGACCCGCGCTGCTGTCGGGACAATGCCACCCAGGACGACCCGGACGCCACGGTCGCGGAGCTGGCGAACTTCGTCGAGGCGGGCGGGCGGACCGTCGTCGACTGCACCAACGGCGACGTCGGCCGGGACCCCCTGGCGCTGCGGGACATCGCAGACCGGACCGGGCTCAACGTCGTCATGGGCTCTGGCTGGTACGTGCACATCTTCCACTCCGCCCGCCGTGCCGAGACCACCGTGGACGACCTGGTGGCGGAGATCCTCGCCGAGTTCGCGGACGGTGTCGGGGACACGGGCATCCGGCCCGGGATCATCGGCGAGATCGGGGTCTCCCCGCAGTTCACCGAGGCCGAACGGACGCACCTGCGTGCGTCCGCCCGCGCACAGCGCGAACTCGGCGTCCCGCTGTTCGTCCACCTGCCGGGTTGGCAGCGGCGCGCCCACGAGGTCCTCGACATCGTCCTCGACGAGGAGCGGGTCCGGCCCGAGGCCGTCGTGCTGTGCCACATGGACCCCTCCGGCGAGGACCCGGACTACCAACGGGCCGTCGCCGAGCGCGGCGTCTGGCTGGAGTTCGACATGATCGGCATGCCTTTCTTCTACGCAGGCGAGGGGCAGTGCCCGGCGCCGCACCAGACTGCGGACGCCGTCGCCGCGCTCGTCGCCGCGGGCTACGCCGAGCACCTGCTGCTGAGCCATGACATGGCCACGAAGGCGATGTGGACCCGCAACGGCGGCAACGGCTACGGCTACGTGCCCCGCTTCTTCCTGCCCCGGCTGGAACGCCACGGTGTCCCGGGCGAGGTGACCGCGAGCCTGCTCACCGCCAACCCCCGGCGCCTGTTCACGGCGGCCCGCGGCGCGCACGCCGACCACTGACCTCTCGGAACGAGAGCCTGTACACCTGTGAGGAGAACTGTGAGCCAGCTTCTGGGAAACGCCTTCTCAGCCGAGCTCGACTGGAAGCCGAAGACGCCGACATTGCGCACCGGCGCCCGCTACCTGGACAGCCTGACCGCTGACACTGCCGTGGACGTCTGGGGAGCGGAGGTCGGGGAGTACGAGGGCGTCACGGCCGACGAGATCTTCGTGGTGCTCGAGGGCAAGGCGGAGGTCACCTTCCACCGCACCGGAGAGACGATCGTGATCGGGCCGGGGGACATCGTCCGCCTGTTCGCCGGGGACACGGACACCTGGCGGACGATCGAGACCATCCGCAAGGTGTCGTTCTACGTCCCCCCGGTCGAGTCCGGATCCTGACCCGTACCCCGCACCTGACGGCGTCCACGACGGGCACCGACGGAGAAGGAAAGAGATAGCGAGTGGACATCACGACCGCCGGCGCCGTACCCCTCGACCGGCCGGACGAGTTCTACATCGGCGGCCGATGGGTCGCCCCGACGTCCTCGGACACGATCGACGTCGTCGACTCCGTCACCGAGCAGGTGTACTTCAGCGTCGCGGAGGCGCGGAACGCCGACATCGCCGCCGCGGTCGGTGCGGCACGGGCGGCGTTCGACGACGGCCCCTGGCCGCGCATGACGCACGGGCAGCGCGCCGAGTACCTCCGGGCGATCGCCTCCGCGGTCGAGGACCGCGTCGAGGACGTCGCGCAGATCTGGCCGCGAGAGTCGGGAATCCTCGCCGGCGCGGCACGCGCGGCGATGGGGGAGGTCACGGGCGCGTACTCCTACTACGCCGAGCTCGCGGCGTCGTTCCCCTTCGAGGAGCCCGCCACCCCGTCCGGCGGTGGCGGATACGGGACGATCGTGCGCGAGCCGGTCGGCGTCGTGGGCGCGATCATCCCGTGGAACGTGCCGATGACGCTGATCGCCTACAAGCTCGCCCCCGCCCTGCTGGCCGGCTGCACCGTGGTCCTCAAGGCCTCCCCCGAGGCGCCGGGCGCAGCGCTGATCATGGCCGAGATCGCTGAGCAGGTCGGGCTGCCCGCGGGCGTGCTGAACGTGGTCACCGCCGATCGTGAGGTCTCCGAGACCCTCGTCCGAGACCCTCGGGTGGACAAGATCACGTTCACCGGATCGACCGCCGCGGGCAAGGCCATCGCCGGCATCATGACCGAGCGGGTCGGCCGTTTCACGCTCGAGCTCGGCGGCAAGTCCGCGGCCGTCGTCCTGGACGATGCCGACATCGCCGAGGCCGCCCGGGTCCTGGCCGGGGCGGAGTGTTTCCTCACCGGCCAGATCTGTGGCTCCCTGACCCGGATCATCGTGCCCCGCCATCGGCACGACGAGATGGTGGAGGGTCTCGCCGACGCGTTCTCGCAGGTGAGGGTCGGGGACCCCTTCGATCCGGCCGTGCAGATGGGCCCGCTGGCCACGGAACGGCAGCGGGAACGAGTCGAGGGTTACGTCGAGATCGGGCTCAGCGAGGGAGCGACGCTCGCGGCCGGAGGTGGACGGCCGGCCGGCTTCGACCGCGGATGGTTCGTCGAACCGACCGTCTTCGGGAACGTGGACAACTCGTGGCGGATCGCGCAGGAGGAGATCTTCGGTCCCGTGCTGACGGTGATTCCGGCGAAGGACGAGCAGGATGCCATCCGCATCGCCAACGACTCCATCTACGGCCTCAACGCCTCGGTGTTCACCCGAGACGTGGACAAGGCGCTGGCGGTCGGGCGGCAGCTCCGGGCGGGCACCGTCGGCCACAACGACAACCGCGCAGACTTCGGCATCGGCTTCGGCGGGTTCAAACAGTCCGGCATCGGCCGTGAAGGCGGCGTCGCGGGGCTGCTGCCCTACCTGGAGAACAAGACGATGGTCCTCGAGGACAAGCCGGGTGGCAGCGCGTAGCGCACCCGCAGAGTCCTCGTCCCGTCCCCTCCCACGCTCGATCGGAAGCCCCGTGAACGACGTCTTCGTCCGCTTCAACCGACCACAGGACACCACCGCCCCAGCCAGCACCCGTGACGCCGGGTGGGCGGCGCCATGACCGGCACCACGACCGTCCGGCGGGCGGGGGCCTGGATCGCCGGGCAGCCGGTGTCCGGTTCCGCAACATTGCCGGTCCGGGACCCCTGGACGGACGAGCTCGTGGCCGAGGTCGCCCTCGCCGACCCCGAGCAGGTGGAGCAGGCGCTGCAGTTGGCCCACGAGGCGGCCGGCAGCCTGCTCGCGGTTCCCGCCCACCGCCGCGCGGACGCTCTCCGACAGGCGGCTACGGGTCTGGTCGAGCGCGTGGACGAGGTCGCCGCCACGATCACCAGGGAGAGCGGCAAGCCGATCACATGGTCGCGAGCGGAGGTGCAGCGCGCCGCCCTGACCTTCCGGTGGGGGGCGGAGGAGGCGGTGCGGTGGTCGGGTGAGCTCCAGCGACTGGACAGCGAGCCGGGCGGAGACGGGCGCCTGGCCCTGCAACGCCGGTTCCCCCGAGGCCCGGTCCTGGGCATCACACCCTTCAACTTCCCGGTGAACCTGGCCGCCCACAAGATCGCGCCCGCCCTGGCGGTGGGCGCGCCCATCGTGCTCAAACCCGCGCCGAAGACGCCGCTCAGCGCCTTGTTGCTGGGCGAGATCCTGACCGACTGCGGGCTACCGGCGGGCGCGTTCTCGGTGCTCACCGTGGACGACGAGGTCGCCGCCGGTCTCGTCGCCGACCCGCGGATGCCCGTGGTGTCCTTCACCGGGTCCGGACCGGTCGGCTGGGCCATCCGGAACGCGGTGCCCCGCAAGCACGTCACTCTGGAGCTCGGCGGCAACGCCGGGGTGCTGATCTGTCCGGACTGGAGTTCGGATGCCGACCTGCGGCAGGCGGCTCGGCGGATCGCGGTCGGCGCGAACGCCCAGGGCGGCCAGTCCTGCATCTCGGTGCAGCGCGTCCTCGTCGACAGGACGGTGTACGAACGGTTCCTGCCCGTGCTGGTGGAGGAGGTCGAGCAGCTCGTCGTGGGTGACCCCTGGTCACCGGCGACCACCGTCGGGCCGTTGATCAACCGAGCAGCTGCACAGCGGATCGGGGAGTGGGTCACCGCAGCCGTCGCGGGCGGGGCCCGGGTTCTGACCGGCGGGACGGTCACCGACGCGCTGGTCTCTCCCACCGTGCTGGTCGACGCCCCGGCCGACGCGCAGGTCTGCCAGGACGAAGCGTTCGGTCCGGTGCTGACCGTCGCGGCGGTGGACGGCGTGGACGAGGGCCTGCGAGCACTGGACGACTCGCGCTTCGGCCTGCAGGCCGGGATCTTCACCCACGACATCCAGACGGCGTTCCGCGCACATCGGGAGCTGGAGGTCGGAGGCGTCATCGTCGGCGACATCCCGACCTTCCGGGCCGAGCAGATGCCGTACGGAGGGGTCAAGGAGTCCGGTATCGGACGCGAAGGAGTGCGGGCCGCGATGGAGGACTACACCGAGTCGCGGCTGCTCGTGCTCTCGGGGGTGAGCTTATGAGGCGGCCACCGGCCGGCGCGTGACCCGCTCGAGCGGGTGTCATCAGCCCGCAGCAAGAATCGTTTATAGTACATTCCGAACCGAGAGGAGGGCATGTGCCCGACATCCTGAGTGTCCCGCCGTTGCGCGTTCTGGTCGCGGGTGAGTCCTGGATCAAGCACACGATCCATATGAAGGGCTTCGATCAGTTCCACT
>NZ_BPRG01000120.1:0-5500 GCF_036984265.1 Pseudonocardia sp. D17
ACAGCCCATCACCCGATCCTTGATCGCCTACGACCACTGACCGGGTTCGGACTTACTCGTCTAGTCGGAGACGAAGGCACCGCAGCTTCGCCCATCCAACTGGCACCAGCGACAGTGAAGCCCGCCCGGCAGCCTAGATCGGCTGGCTCCGGGAACGAGGCGGCGCACGCTCCCAGCTCCGGCCCGGCGGCGCAGAATAGATCGAAGATTCGCCCCGGCTGGACACCGTGACACAATCGCCGCCGCAACCGCTAGATGCGGCAGGCAGACGCCGGATTCTCGCCCGTGGGGCGGTCCACCGGTCTGTGACTCGGTGGAACCAGTTTCGCTGCTGCGTGCAGAGCCGGTTGCACCACATCAGGTGCCCCCGCCCCGGGGTACGACAGGAGGAACAGACCCTCATCCCCCCACACTTCAAACAATGCCGCCCACGGGGAGCCCCGTGTGACGCGCGGACTCGGCGGCAACGGGGAATCCACTCAACCACGTCAAGCAAGGAAACACAAAACCGCACCACCATCCAACATTCCACCCGTCCCGATCACATGCTCACCCTTCGACCTCGTGAGACACCCACCCCGCACCTCGACCCGGCCTGGGGGAGTCCACGTTTCG
This sequence comes from Pseudonocardia sp. D17, assembly GCF_036984265.1. Classification (NCBI taxonomy): domain Bacteria; kingdom Bacillati; phylum Actinomycetota; class Actinomycetes; order Pseudonocardiales; family Pseudonocardiaceae; genus Pseudonocardia; species Pseudonocardia sp. D17. The sequence continues at coordinate 616 of NZ_BPRG01000120.1, forward strand.
TCGCATTTACCGACAAACTGCGGGTGGCGTAGCGGTAGAAAGAGACACCGTTGCTCGAAGTGATGCTCTAGTATCCGGCGCCACGCTTGCGCAGCCAGGCAAGGGGATCGAGCCGACGGCCAGTCGGATCGAGGATCTCAAAATGCAGGTGGGGTCCGGTTGAAACCCCTCGATCACCTACCTCCGCGATGACCTGACCAGCCTTTACTTGCTGCCCCTCCTTAACCAGGTATCGGTTGATATGGCCATACACTGTGACAGACCCGTCTGCGAGTCTGATCCGCACCCAGAGGCCGAATCCATGCGCTGGGCCAGCATCGATCACGACACCGTCACCGACGGATCGGACCGGAGTACCGATGGCATTTGCGATGTCCAAACCATAGTGCGTGGAACCCCAGCGGGGGCCAAAATTCGATGTGATAATTCCGTTCACTGGCCGAACGAATGAGGGAAACCGGAATGCCGACTCACGATCCTGACGCTGTTGTTCGAAGAGGCGGATTGCTTTACTTAGGGACTCTGTGTCGGACGGCGGCTGCAACGGCACAGTGACGGGCAGCATCGCAGAGACCCTGATCTGATCAGTGTTGTGATCGCCCTTCATCGCAGCGATCGAGCCCGGCCGCGAGTTGATTGACAGTAGGCTAGAAAACACAGCTGATATTGCTGCACCGACAGCCAGCGCACTCAGGGCGGCGCGACTCGGGCGGGGACCTGGCCCTACGCGATGCCTTGATCTCGTCGATGAGGCCCGGCGGCGCGAGAAGCGAGATTGGTTATCCAGTAGCAGCCTATGCCTACTCAGTCTCCATGACACGCTGGCGCGACTACCCATGTGCGCCTGTTCGTCGGCCGTCCTCAATCAATGGCCGAAGTCGAGAGTCGCGCTCATATGGAGGGCGTGGATTGATCCCTTCAGCTGCACACCTCACAGCGGGAGCAGATATCGAGCCGGGCTGGTGGCGAGGCAGCGCCCCGAGAATTCACCGTGAGGAACTGCGGCGATTTGGCGGTCGCCGGGCGGTCGGCACGAACAGGGGCCCCGCAGGGCCGTGCTGCTCATCAATTCGACGTGGCACCCTTCGGCTGGATCCTCTCGTGAGCTATCCATGCAGAGCTTCCTCGCTCCTCGTCGGTTGCTGCTCGGCCGGCGGAGAACCACCGGCGACCTGACCGCGGGTGAGTCTACTGACTAGGTCCGTAGATGCGCGTCGTCGGGGTCGCTCCGGCCTTGCCCAGCTAGTGAGGTCGGGCAAGTGCCTACGAAGTTGATCCACCTGCCCCCGAGCTAGGCTGAGGTGGCGTGCGACGTTGATCGCGTGGCAGAGAGAATCCGCCCCGCTCCGGCTTCGCGACTCGGGAGCACCCTGACCGTGACCGTGCACGCACATCCGGTCGCCGGGCGGGTGCCGTCGCCGCGAGGCGGGGGCTCGTGGTCGCCGAAGGGGCACGGACGTCAAGACGGTAGGCTGAGGCGCTGTCCGCGCCGCCATTCAAGCAGCGCGCACGCACCGCGAAGGGAAGGACCCTCCTGGCGTGATAATTGCGGCGGTGCTGGTCGTCGGTGCAGCGCTTACCGGCGTCTTCGGCCCGAGGCTGCTCATTGGTCTAGAGCGCAGTTCTGCTAGCCCAGCGGCCCTGCTGTGCGTCTGGTGGTCGGCGCTGACCTGGATGGCAGTTAGCGCCATCGCTGCGCTGGCAGTGTTGCTGATTCCCATTCACGACGGAGCGCCTGCTCCCCTGGCTCAGCTGCTGGCCACGTGCTACGCCAGCTTGACATCCAGTCAGTTCCACCCTGACGAAGTCGGTGCCGCGCTGATCACCGTTCTCGTCCTCATGGGCCTCTTCAGGGCGATCGGGCGCGGCGGGCGCAGTGTGCGCGCTGTGCGGCAGGAGGCCGAGACCACCATGTGGATGCTCGAACCGGCGGGAACTTGGGAGCATGGCGTTCTGTGGCTCGACCATCCTAGCGCTGTCGCGTTCAGCGTCGGGGGACGAGCCAAGGCGATCGTCGCAACCAGTGGTCTCCGCCGGATTCTCAGCCCACTGGAGACCACCGCCGTGCTCGCCCACGAACGGGCCCACCTGTCAGGCCGGCACCACGTGCAAGTCCTCCTGGCCGATGCTCTCGCCGCCGCGGTTCCGCTGCTCCCGCTGTTCCGTGAGGCTCCCGCCGTCATTCGCCGCTTAGTCGAGTTGGCCGCGGACGATCAAGCAGCCCGCTACGTTAGCGCAGACGTGGTGCGCCGTGCGCTGGTGTCCGTAGCCATCGGAGGCGATCAGGGATTGCCCCCGGCTGCCTTGGGTGCAGCGACCTCCTCCATCGAGGTCCGGCTCGCCCGTCTCGCCCGCCCCGTCCGACTGCGGTCTCGCCCCGGCCAGGCCGGGGAGAAGGCATGTTTCGTCGCCGCCGGCGCTCTGATTCCACTGCTCACCGGTGCTGCGAGCGTCGCCGCCTTCATCACCGTGTCGTGCGTATGAGGGCGCTCGAAAGGGAGCGGCGAGGGTTCCAGCCACATCCTGGGGCTGAGATCATCATCATCGATGGGCTGCGGTGGCGGACGACAGGTCCGGTAGCCGAGCTGCTCGTCATCTGCCACGCGCGTCGGCATGCCGGAGCGGGCGGACCCGCACTGCCTCGAGCCAGTAGCCGCGCGGAGATCAACTGGAGTAGGAGACGACAGTCATCATGCCGGCTTCGCCGTGGTAGACGTTGTGACAGTGCGTTAGCCACTGGCCGGGGTTGTCGGCGTCGAACTCCACCTCTACTGCCCTGCCGGGGAGCACGTTGACGGTGTCCTTGCGCGCACCTAGTCCGCTTGCGGTGCGCACCTGGAAGGTGTGCCCGTGCAGGTGCATCGGGTGGAACATCGAAGTTGTGTTGACCAGTCTGAGGCGCACACGTTGCCCCTCGGAAACGGACAGTCCATGTGCCGGGTCGTACGGCTGGTCGTTGATCGTCCAGCTGTATCCCTCTCCCGGGCCACCTAGCTTGAGGTCGTGGACGACGTCCGGGGCGCGGTCGGGCAGCGACACCCGGTCGGTCGCGACGAGCTCTTCGGCGCGGATCACGGGTTGAGCGGAGATGTCGGCGGCTGCCGCATCGACGGTGACGGCGGTCGGCCGTCCGACGTTGAGCGCTACCCGCGCGGCGCCGCCCTTACCCTCGGCGATACCGACCAGCGGACGACTGTCGTCGGGCAGCGTGATGATCGCATCCATCCGCTCGCCCATGCCGAGCAGCACTGAAGGACCGGCGGTCGGATGGACCGGGAAGCCATCGGTGTGGGTGATGGTCAGGGGAACCCCGGGTACTCCGATGCGGAACGCGGTGTCTCCAGCAATGTTGATGAGCCGAAGGCGGACGCGCTGCCCGGCCTTTGCGAGAAAGGTCTGTGCCGCTGCGGAAATTCGTCCATTGGCGAGGTAGTACGGGTAGCTCACGTCACCGGCGTCTCCCCCGAGCAGGTCGGATCGCTGCATATGCATCCCACCCATTCCTTCCATGCCTTGCATGCCGCTCATGCCGTTGGCTTTGAGATCGGCGAGGACCTGGTCGGGGTCGCGGGCCGTGCCGTCGAGCCAGTCGTCGAATAGCACGACGAGCTCCTGATCGTAGTCGCCCCGCTCATTCGGGTCGTCGACGATGAGTGCGCCGTAGAGGCCACGGTCGAGCTGGGTGCCGACGTGTGGATGGAAGATGTAGGTCCCGGGATCCGGGACGGTGAACTCGTATCGGAACGCGGCTCCGGACGCGACTGCGGCCTGGGTCAGGACTGGCACCCCGTCCATGTCGTTACGGAGCGCGATGCCGTGCCAGTGGATCGTCGTCGGCTGCGGCAGATCGTTGCGCAGGTTTGCACGCAGCATGTCACCCGCGCGCAGCCGAATTTCGGGGCCGGGCACGTTGCCCCCGTAGGTCCAGCTGTGGACCGTTGGGCCCCCGAGATCGACAGCGCCGGTTTGGGCAGCTATCTCGGCGGTGACGGTGGCCTGTCCGGCTGCCTGCCGCAGGCGCTCCCGCTCCAGCACACGGCTCGAAGAGGCATTGACCGGGCCAGGGACGTTCGTTGGGCCCGAGCAAGCGGCGAGTAGACCACTGGCGGTGGCGGCACCAGCGGTGGCTCCAACTAGGGACAGAAATCGACGACGGGACAGCATGAGGGGTCTCCTCTGCGCGGGAGGGAAGGGATCGGGCCGACGGAGCCGGTCCGATCAGGTCCGCAGCACGCAGAGCTGAGAGAGGCGCGTCGACGTCGGCGGCGGCCACCGTCCGGCTCGGGCGCGGCCAAGTAACCGCGAGGCGTGCGAAGGCTGCAATCGCTGCCACGCCAGCACAGCGATAACGAGAACCGCGATCGCGGCGAGCACCGCTAAGCAGGTGTGCATCAGCGCCGCCATCGGCGTTGATGAGTGAGTGTCCTGGGCGCGCTCACTGCCGACGGAGGCGCGGGCTGGGTCAGCGGCGGTTGTTGCAGAATCTGCCCTCGCCCCGGTCAGCGGCAGCGCCTCTGACAGCACCTGCGGGACGGTGGCTGATCTCGTCGCGTCAACCGGCGCAACAACGAAGACCTCAAGCCCGTTCCGTGTGGCCGACGCCAACGCCTGGTGATCGCCGTGGGTCGTGATTCCCAGGATCGAGTGCATCAGCAGCAGGCTGCTCACGAGCAACAGCGGAAGCAGGCCCCGCTGCGCCGCAACGCCTAACCCGGACACATCCCTCAGGTTAGACGAGTCTCGAGAGCAGAACTCCATGACCCCGGAATGCCATGAACCCGATGACTGGGGGGCTGCGCGCCGGCGGCAACCTATCCTGGTGGTCAAGTCCCCTGGCGTGGTGTGTGACGGCTGAGCGTGATCTTCTGGATGTCGGTCAGGCGCT
>NZ_BPRG01000121.1:0-6850 GCF_036984265.1 Pseudonocardia sp. D17
TCGTCCCCAGCAACGGAAACTAGCCATAACCGAGGCCAGTTCCACCGTTCTTCTGACACTCCCCGCGCTGGCCCGCCGCAACGTCCGGTGGGGACGGGTCGCGGCGGTGTCGGCGGCGGGTCTGGTCCTGGGCGCGGCCACCATGGGTGTGGCCGCACCGGTGATCGGCGCCGCGGTCGGCGGGGTCTTGGGCTTCGGGGGCGCGGCGGCGACCTCGGCCGGTCTCGCCGCGCTCGGGGGCGGCTCGCTGGCCGCGGGCGGCTTCGGCATGGCCGGCGGGACAGCACTGCTGACCGGGCTGGGCGCGCTGGGAGGGGCGGGTGCGGGCGTGGTCGGGTCGCGCCTGGCCGGGTGGACTGCCTCCGACATCGTCGACGCGGCGATCAAGCTCGACGTCGTGGCCCGGATGGTGGTGCTCGACGCCGAGGGTGACGAGGCCAAAGCACGGCTCGTGGTCGAGGCGCTGCAGGTGCGTCTGGACGAGGTGACCGCGACGATCGGTCGGCTCGCCGGGCAGCTGCGTGCCCTGGCGGCGGAGAACGCACGCCTGACCGCGGAGAACGCTGAGCTGAAGAAGCGGTGGGAATCCGAGCAGGCCGATGCCGAGACGGCGCGGACGGCTCTGGAAGTCGTCCTCGGCCGCATCCCGGTGACGGTCTGAGGTGGACGAGTCGATCCTGCGCAACCTCGACACCCAGCACCGCCGCCTCGCCGAACTCGAGGCGGACGTGGCGCGGCTGCTGGCCGGCGACACCGACGACCTCGCGGCGGTGACGGCGGTGCCGGTCGGTGGGGTGTCGCCAGGGCGGTATGGCGATCTCACGACGGCCAACGATGCGGTGCGCGCCGAGCGGGGGTGGGACGAGATCGACCTCGACGCGGCGCTCACCCCGGCGTTGCGTGAGCAGTACGCACGCTGGGACGACCGGCACCGGGCCCGCTGGACCCGCAGTGACGTCGCCGCCGTGGCCTGCGCAGGCGCGGTCGGGATCCTCTCCACCTGGTTCGACTCGACCATCGACCGCGCCGTCCGGGACCGGGTCAACAAGCTCGCCGACACGCCGCTGGTGCGCCGCTGGGAACGTGAGGCCAAGCGGATGCCGATCGACTACACCGGCCCCCGATTCGGCGGGCCGGGCCATCGGCTGCGCTCGGCCGGGCACGACATCGGGCGGCCGTTCGAGGCCCTGCGTCAAATCCGGTCCGGGGAGTTCCGTGGCTACTCGTGGGACTACGGACAACGCACAACCCACCTCGTCAGCGGCTATGCCCCGGTCGCATCGCTGGGGGAGGCCCTGACCCTGTGGGGCAAGCATCTGGTCGCGGACGTCGTGACGCCGATGAGTCTGCCGCTGCCCGGCGCATCAGCGCTCTACGAGCTCCCGTCGGCGCAGCTGCGCCGGTTCGCCCACCAGGCCTACGACAGCGGCCTGAACCTGCGCTGGGCTGCGCTGTCGACCTTGCCGGTCATCACCTCCGAGGTCATCGTCCGGACCTACGTTCACGGCGCAGCGATGCTGAGCCGTGGCACTGCCGTGCTCGAACCCGCCGAGGCTGCGAAACGCACCGAGCTGCGCCTGGCCACGCACGCACTCGTCGGAGCCGCGTCGCTGGGCAAGGCCCTGACCTACGCATTGGCCACACGCTCGCCGATCCGGGCCTACCGCCACCTCAACTGGCCGGTCCTGGTCACAGCGGCCACGACCGCCCTGCAGGTCGCCGGCGACGCCAGAACTCGCAACCACGCCCCGGGCCGGTCGTGGGATGACTTGCTCAACGACATCGGTCGACCGTGGCAGCTTGACGAGGCTGCGGCCGTCGATCGGAGCTTCGCGTAGGTGCCATTTCGTCGCTGGCACCGCGTCACTGGCACCGCTGGCACGGGTCAGCCCCTCTCACCGGCAGACCGGCACCCGGACCGTCGTCAGCATGATGACCACTACTCCTGGATCGTCGCGTAGGAGAGCAGGCCGAACGTGCCGGACAGGACCGGGGCCTCGACGAACGGGACCGGGCCGACCTTGTCGACGACCCGGGCGAACACGGTCGACGGGTCCGGGTCGGTGGTCTCGAGGATCTCCAGCGACCGCTCGGGTGCGGGCAGGCCGTCGACGAGGCCGTACTGGGATGCCGAGCTGTAGAGGCCGGTCGCGAGCGCCTCGGCCGTCCACTTCTCGCGGGCCGGGCCGTAGGCGGCGTAGCTGCGCAGCAGGGTCACGGCGGCCAGGTCGGGCGCGGGCGTGCCGCGCTCGGCGTCGAGCGCGTAGGTGGACCGGACCGGCACGGACACCAGCGTCCAGCGCGGGTCGTCGAACGCGTCGTGCGGATAGCGGTCGTGGTGGTCGGTGGCGTGCCACGCACCGTGGAGGTCGTCGGCGACGAAGTCGTAGATCGCGGCGAAGCGAGGGTCGTCGTCGGTACTCGCGGCGTCGGTGTTCTCGAACCGGTAGGCGTTGACCAGCAGGCCCGGGAACAGGATCCGGGAGGTGTAGGCGTCGTACCAACCGCCGGCGTCGGACTCGCGGCCCGGCTCGAAGTTGGTGAGGACGAACCGGATTCCGGTCCTGCTGACGCCGAACATGAGGGCTCCCTTGCGTCGTCGCGAGAGGTCACCCCGGCCCCGCTGCCGCGGCCCGGCGAGTCTGGCTCACGGCTTCATAGTCGTCAAGATTCTGACTACGGATCGGGCCAGGTAGCGGCGGTAGTCGTAGTCCTTGTCGGCGTGCAGCGTGTCCGGTCGGCTTCAAGCTCCCCGCCCGCATGACCCGCCCTCCAGGCGGCACAGCCGCACCGAGGTCATCGCGGCTCGATGCCGTTGTTGCGGCCATGGTCCGGATCGTCTCGCGGGTGAAGCCGGACAGCTCGACGACGTCCTTCTGCGGCACCCCCGCACGCAGCGCCTCGACGATGACGGGCTCGATCGCGGCACGTACCTGCGCGAGAGAAGTGCGGACAGCCTTGTACTCGTCGCCGGCCTTACGCAGCTCGAAGCGCGGATCGTCAGCCATGCCCACAGCTTGGCCTAGACGAGTAAGTCCTAACGGCGTGCCGGGCCCGGGACGTGACAGGAGGGTGTTGAAGATCAGTTTGTGACGACCGACCTCAACACCCTCCTGACCGCACTCTACGTCAAGATCGACGACTGGCTGGGGGGAACCTCACGTAGATGGTGATAGAACGTTGCAGCGTCCTCGGTCCAGGCTAGTGGAGCTACAGCGGCAGTGTTCGCCGCACCAGACGGTGGCGATCGCGCCGTTGCCCGGGGTCAGAATGCGGGCTCATCCCAATCGGGGGTGTAGGAGTTGGGGTCTGAAGCCGCCGGTCTCGAGCAGGCTTCGGGCGATGTAGTTGGTCAGGTTGCGGAACCCGAGTGCGGAGCCGCGCAGGTGTTCGAGCCGTCCGTTGAGCGCCTCGGTCGGCCCGTTGCTGGTGCCGGGTCGTTCGAAGTAGGCGAGCACGTCGGCGGCTCGCTTCTTCAGGGTCCGGCCCAGGGTGGTGAGCTCGGTGAGCACCTTGGGGACGCCGGCGCTGAGGTCGGTGATCAGCTTCTCCATGAGCTCGCGGCCACGTTGCCGGTCCTCGTGGCGATAGGCGGCGATCATGCGCTGGTAGACACCCCAGGTCGCCTCGACCTCGACGTGAGCGTCATCAACGAACAGCGCGCGTAGCCTGTCGCTCTGCTTGTCGGTGAGCAGGTCCGCGCCGGTGTGCAGCGTGCGCCGCGACTTGTAGAGCGGGTCGTCCCTGAACCCACGGTGCCCGTGGATCGCGAGTTGGACCCGGCGCCGGCACCTGTCGAGGGCGTCACCGGCCAGGCGCACGACGTGGAAGGGATCCATCACCGTGACCGCGTCCGGGATCTCCTCCGCAGCGGCGGTCTTGAACCCGGTGAAGCCGTCCATCGCGACCACCTCGACCGCGTCACGGAAGGCGTCGTCGCGGTCGGCGAGCCAGGTCTTGAACGCCGCCTTCGACCGGCCCTCGACCATGTCCAGCAGCCTTGCTGGGCCGGCGCCATCGCGGACCGGGGTGAGGTCGATGATCACGGTGACGTACTTGTCGCCACGCCTGGTGTGGCGCCAGACGTGCTCATCGACGCCAATGACCTTCACGCCCTCGAACCGCGTGGGGTCGTTGATCAGCAGCCGATTGCCTTCGGCCAGGACCGCGTTGTTGGCGGTGTCCCACGCGACCCCGAGTCCCTCGGCGACACGGGCGACGGTGAGGTGCGCGACCACGATCCCTTCCAGCGCCCACCGCAACCCGGTGCGCGAGAGCTTCGCGCGTGGCTCCGCCGCGGCGCTGGTGTCTTGGCGCCACACGTGTCCGCAGTCGGCACAGCGGTAGCGGCGCACTACAACTTCCAGCACGGTCGGTCGCCAGCCCAGCGGCTCGTGGGCCAACCGCCGGATCACGGTGTCACGAGCAGCGCCTTCGCTGCCGCACCGTCGGCAAGACTGATCTGGTTCCACCACGCGGCACGCGAGGACCGCACGATCCGGTTCAAGTCGTTGCCCGGTCACGCTCAGACCGAGGCCGTCGAGTCGAGCGAAGGCGGTCAGGTCAGGGCGGCCGAAGCCGGCCGGCGGGGTAGCGTCGGACACGTCGAGGTCTTTCGGATGGATGGCGTAGGAACCTCCATCGTCGGGAGACCTCGACGTCTATCTGCGGACCGACGCGCCCGGCCGACCTACACCCTCATCTGGGAAGAGCCCGCAAAGCCGACGTGATTAGGTCGTCGGTTCGATTCCGACAGGCGGCTCCGGCGAACAGCCCCTGACCTGCGCAAACGCAGGGCAGGGGCGGTTCGGTTCTGGTGGTCGCGCGATGCGCTGGCCTCACGGCTCTGCCCGACACCGACGTCGCTCTCCTCTGCGACGGACCCCTCGCCGGCTGAGCGCTCGCGGCCGGCATCCTGTCCGTGTGCCGATATGCCTCGCTCCGCTCGGCAACGCAGCGTGGCGTTGTGTCGCGACCTGGACGTGCGAGGTGTCAACGGTGCGTCGGCGCAGCGATCGTTGTGTGCGCAGCGAGATGCTCCATGCCGCACGCGCGGCGCGCACGAACGCAACGCCCCGGAACGCCAACGACCCGTCATCGCTGCGACGCGCAACGCGTCTCCCGTCACGGCAACGGATCGCAACCACGACCCGCCCACGGCGCCTCGCGGGACGGAGGGCAAGTTGACACAGTTGCGCTGCCATGGAACCGCGCTGGCTCTCTCGATGACCACCGGTGAAACAGTGCCGCTCCAGGCTTGCGCCTGGTGTTGCCTGGCCTCCTCGTGATCGGCCCGTCGGGGATCGTCAACGTGGTGCGGGTGTCGAGGCGGTCGGGTCCGACGGCTCGGCGGGGCGCGATCGTCTCGTGCGTTGGCGGACTACGGGAGCTTGGACGCGAGGACGTCGGCCGCCAGGATCTCGGGTGCTGCGCCGAGGAGGTGCTGGTTGGCCATCAGGGCTGCGACGATGGCGCCGTTGGCGTGGGCGTCGCGAGCGGCCTCGTCGGGGAATGCATCGAAGATCCAGAAGGTGTCGGCGTGGGTCCTAGCCGCGAACCAGACAATCGTTCCTACTTCTTCGTTGGCGAGTGCGACAGCGCCGGCGAGCAGATCGGCGAGCGCGTCGTGCTGTCCATCGGCAGCGACGATCTTGGCGACGAAGGCATACGGAAGTGATGCGGGTGTGGACATGAGGGGTTCTCCTTGAAGTCGGGGTTCTTCGTGGGGCGAGTTCAGCGTATGACGAGCGAGGGCCGGTGGGGAGTGGCGTATACGGCAGTATTGCTATTGTTCGCGCCATGCGTATCGGACTGATCGCGATCGACGGCTGCTTCGGTTCGGCGGTCGCGTCGGTCATCGACATCGTGCGGGTGGCCGACGGAGCCCGCGGCGATGTCGACCCGCGGATCGACCCGATCGAACTCGCCATCCTCGGACCGAAACGGCGAGTGACCACGACGGCATCGATGACCCTGTCGGTGGACCACCCGCTGTCGGAGTCCGGAGAGTTCGACGTGGTCGTCGTCCCTGCGCTTGGAACCCTCACGGCCGCCGCGACCCACGACGCCCTCCAGAGCCGAGATGCTCGTTCGGTCATCGCCTCACTCGGGCGCCTCGACGACGCGACCACCCGGATCGCCGCGGCGTGCACCGGCGTGTTCGCCGTCGCCGAGACCGGACGGATGCATCATCGGCGGGCGACGACCAGCTGGTTCCTGGGGCCGGAGTTCCTGAAGCGCTATCCGACCGTCGCCCTCGATCTCGACACCATGGTCGTGGTCGACGGGAACCTCGTCACCGCCGGCGCCGCCTTCGCCCACATCGACCTCGCGCTCTCACTCGTGCGATCGATCAGCCCCGACCTGGCCCAACATGTCGCCAAGCTCCTCATCATCGACGAGCGCCCGTCGCAGGCGGCCTTCGTCGCCTACGAACATCTCCGGCACGAGGACCCGATCGTCGTCGAGTTCGAACGCTTCGTGCGCGTCCGCCTGGACGAACCGTTCAACGTCGCCTTCGTCGCGCAGTCGCTCGGCACCAGCCGGCGCACCCTCGAACGACGAGTCCGTGCGGCGCTCAACCTCACTCCGCTCGGCTTCGTCCAACGGCTTCGCATCGAACGAGCTCGGCACCTCTCAGCAACCACGGACCTCACCTCCGCCGAGATCGCGCGACGGGTCGGCTACGCGAACGCCGAGACTCTGCGCTCCCTCCTGCGCAGGGAGCGACGCCGTTCCTGACCTATCGCCATGCCTGTAGCCGGTGTCCTAGCTGTTGCGACCCAGCACGTTGTTGACGGCGTGGTGGCTTGATCAAGGGGAAGGCCTCCTGGCGGAGTGGGTGTGTCTG
>NZ_BPRG01000121.1:6860-7470 GCF_036984265.1 Pseudonocardia sp. D17
AATCTCCTATGTCAACCGGCCTCCGGATGGCAAGTACCGGGGCTGCCCGTGTCTGCCCGGAGCCGGTGGTAGACCACGTCGGCGAGGTGGCGTCGGAGCACCCAGGGCTTCGGTCTTCGAGTTCCCGGCGGCGGTGCGTCGCTGGACGAGTGCCTGGGCGGGTCGGTGGATTCGTAGTTGGGTGACCGCGATGCGGTGCAGGGCGGCGTTGAGCTGCCGGTTGCCGCCGCGGTTGAGGCGGAACCGCGCACGGTTGCCCGCCCAGACAGGGATCGGCGCCGTCCCGGCGTGCATGGCGAACGCGGCCGAGGACCGGAAACGGTCGACCCCTGCGGTCTCGACGAGGACCTTCGCCGCAGTCAGCCCGCCGCAGCCAGGAATAGCCAGCAGGTGCGGCACCAGCGGCTGCACCTGGGCCTCGATGCGCCGCTTGAGCTGCCCGACCCGCCGCGTCACCGTGATGATCCGCTCGATGAGCTCGGCGGCGATCTCGGCGCGCACGCCGCCCGCAAGCCGGCCGATCTGGTCGCGGAGCCGGTTCAGCGTGGTGATCCGGTTCAACGCCTGCCCGCGTGGCAGCGCGACCTCAAGGTCGTGCAGGTGCCAGCCC
>NZ_BPRG01000122.1:0-8920 GCF_036984265.1 Pseudonocardia sp. D17
CGAAGGTCGACCGCTCGGCCGCCTACGCGCTGCGCTGGGTCGCCAAGAACGCCGTCGCGGCCGGGCTCGCCGACCGCATCGAGGTCCAGGTCGCCTACGCGATCGGCAAGGCCGCGCCCGTCGGGCTCTTCGTCGAGACGTTCGGGACCGAGCACGTCGACCCGATCCGCATCCAGTCCGCGATCACCGAGGTCTTCGACCTGCGGCCGGCCGCGATCATCCGCGACCTCGACCTGCTGCGCCCGATCTACGCGCAGACCGCGGCGTACGGCCACTTCGGCCGCACCGACGTCGAGCTGCCGTGGGAGTCGACCGCGCGGGCCGACGCGCTGAAGTCGGCCGCCGGGGCGTGAGCTTCCCCGATCCGGCCGGACGGGTCGTCGTCTCGCGTGGCGACGACCCGCCCGACCTGCCGGGTCCGCCGTCGGTCCGGTTCGTCGCGACCGGGTCGCGGACGGCCGGCCGCTACGGGCTCTTCGAGTACCGGATGGCACCGAGGAGCCCGGGCCCGGGCCCGCACGTGCACGCCACCTTCTCCGAGGCGTTCCACGTACTCGACGGCGAGCTGACCATCTTCGACGGCGAGCGCTGGGCGGCCTACCGTCCGGGCGACTTCGTGCACGTCGCCGAGCACGGCGTGCACGCCTTCCGCAACGACTCCGACGCCGCGACGGCGTTCCTGATCCTGTTCGCGCCCGGTATCGCGCGCGAGGAGTTCTTCACCGAGCTGGCCGCGATCCGGGCCGAGGGCCGCACGCTCGACGACGAGCAGTGGCGTGAGTTCTACGCCCGCCACGACCAGGTCAACCTCTGACGGCCGGCCCCGCGCCGCGGTGATCCGCCGGCCGCGCGTCGCGGTGATCCGCCGGCCTCGCGGCGTCCGCCCTGCCGGCCGCGGCCGGGGCCGCTACCCTCGCGGGACCGTCCGAAGTGTCCGGCCCGGCGAGACCCGGAGGCACCATGCGCGTCCTGGCAGGGATCGTCGTGCTGTGGTTGATCGTCGGGGCCTTCGCGGCCTACCAGCGGGGGTACTTCGGCGGCACCTCGGCGTCGTGCACCGGCATCGGGACGACGCTGCTGACGATCGTCGTCGGCCCGCTCAACTACGTCGGCGTGAACCCGAAGATCGACTGCACGGTGCCGCAGCCGTCGTCGTGAGACCGACGGGCCGGCCGCGGCGGGCGCTCAGGCCCGTGCGCGCAGGTCGGGGGCCGGGAACGGCGGACGGTCGTCGAACCGGCTCGACAGCCGGCCCGCCGCGCGCCACGCCCGCGCGGTGAGGTCGCGGTCCTCGTCGGTGACGAGGTTGCCCATGACCCGCAGGGCGACGGTCATCAGCGCGCGCGAGCGCATGCCGACCGGTCCCGCCAGCGGCAGCAGCCGGGGGATCGTCAGCAGCCCCGCGAGCCGGCGCGCGATGGAGAACGCGTGCCCGTAGTGGTGGCGCAGTGTCGCGGGCCAGGCGTGCGCGAGGTCGTTCTCACCGGTCATCAGCTCGGCGAGGACGCGCCCGGTCTCCAGCCCGTAGTCGATGCCCTCGCCGTTGAGCGGGTTGATGCAGCCCGCCGCGTCGCCGACCAACCCCCAGTTGGGCCCGGCGACCCCGGAGACCGCCCCACCCATGGGGAGCAGCGCCGACGATCGCATCCGCAGCTCGCCCTCGAGCCGCCAGTCGTCGCGCCGGGCGGCGGTGTACAGGTCGATCAGCGCCCGCAACCGCACGCCGGCGGGCCTGCGGTCGGTGGCGAGCGTGCCGACACCGATGTTGACCTCGCCGTTGTGCAGCGGGAACACCCAGCCGTACCCGGCCAGCACCTCGTCCTCGGTGCCGCGCAGCTCCAGGTGCGAGGAGATCCACGGATCGTCGGAGCGGGCCGAGCGGATGTAGGCGCGCGCGGCCACGCCGTACGCGGTGTCCTTGTGCCATTCCCGGCCGAGGACCCGGCCGAGCGGCGAGCGGTGCCCGTCGGCGACGACGACGCGCTCGCAGCGCACCGTGCGCGTGGTTCCGTCACCGAGCTCGAGGACGACGCCGCCGATCCGGTCGCCGTCCCACTTCACGTCGACGGCCTTCGCGCCCTCGACCGGGACGGCCCCGGCCGCCAGCGCGACGTCGCGGATGCGGGCGTCGAGCTCCAGCCGGGGGACGGCGGAGCCGTGGGCGGGCAACGACCCTCCCGGCCACGGCAGCTCGAGCGTCTGCCCGAACCCGGCCGCCCGCAGCCCGCGGTTCTGCCCGTGCTCGCGCAGCCACGGGCCGAGGCCGAGCCGGTCGAGCTCCGCGACCGCGCGCGGGGTGAGCCCGTCGCCGCAGGCCTTGTCGCGGGGGAAGACGGCGGCGTCGGCGAGCACGACGTCGATGCCGTGCCGCGCGGCCCACGCGGCGGTGGCGGAGCCCGCGGGCCCGGCGCCGACGACCAGGAGGTCGGTGGCGGCCGGGACGGGGGACGGAGCGGGCTGCATGTCCCCAGTGTCGCAAGCCGTGGGCGCGGGCGTCGGAGGACGGTCACGCGTCACATCGCGGTGACCTGCGGGCGGGACCGCCGCCCGGAGCGTCGGGGGTGGATGCCAGGGTGATCGCATGGCTCGGCCCGCACATCCGGAGGCCGCCGCCGCGCCGCCGGCGCGGCGGCGCGCGGCCGGGCGCGGCGAGTGGGAGCCGGCGGGGACCGCGCCGGTCGCCCGGATCGCCGTCGACGTACCGCTCGCCCACCTCGACCGGCCCTTCGACTACCGCGTCCCGGCGCATCTCGACGACGTCGCCGCGCCGGGGGTGCGGGTGCGGGTCCGGTTCGCGGGGCGTCTCGTCGACGGGTTCCTGCTCGACCGGGTCGAGGAGTCCGGCCACACCGGGCGGCTGGCCTGGGTGGAGAAGGTGGTCTCGCCCGAGCCGGTGCTCACCGCGGAGGTCGCCGCGCTGTGCCGGGCGGTCGCCGACCGGTACGCGGGTGTGTTCGCCGACGTCGTCCGGCTGGCGGTACCGCCGCGGCACGCCCGCGCCGAGGCCGCGGCGGCCGAGCCCGCGGTCCCACCGCCGCCCGCGCCGGCGCCGGACGGCACCGGCTGGACGGCCTACCCGCGCGGCGCGGCGTTCCTGACGGCACTGGCCGCCGGCCGGGCCGCGCACGCGGTGTGGCAGGCGCTGCCGGGCGAGTCGTGGACAGACCGGCTGGCCGAGGCCGCCGTCGCGACCGCGGCCGCCGGTCGCGGGGCGCTGCTCGTCGTACCCGACCAGCGCGACGTCGACGCCCTGCACGCCGCGTGCGCCGCGCACCTGCCGCCGGAGAGCGTCGTCGCGCTGACCGCCGAGCTCGGCCCCGCCGAGCGGTACCGCCGCTGGCTGCGGGTCCTGCGGGGTACCGCGCGGGTGGTCGTCGGCACCCGGTCGGCGGCGTTCGCGCCGCTCGCCGACCTGGGGCTGCTCGCGGTCTGGGACGACGGCGACGACTCCCACGCCGAACCGCGGGCACCGTACCCGCAGGTCCGCGACGTGCTGGTACTGCGCGCGCACGCGGCGGGCGCGGCGTTGCTCGTCGCCGGCCACGCCCGCACCGCCGAGGCGCAGCTGCTCGTCGAGTCCGGCTGGGCGAACGAGATCGTCGCCGACCGGGCCACCCTGCGGGCGGCGATGCCGCGCGTCGGCGCCCTGGAGGACTCCGCGGGCGCGATCGCCCGCGACCCCGACGCCCGCGTCGCCCGGATCCCGGCGGCGGGCTTCGCCGCCGCCCGGGCCGCGCTCGCCGCCGGCCGGCCGGTGCTCGTCCAGGTCCCGCGGGCCGGTTACGTGCCGTGGCTCGCGTGCGGGCGGTGCCGGGAGAGCGCCCGCTGCCGGCACTGCGCGGGGCCGCTGGCGCTGCCGTCGGGTCGCGGCGACGAGGGCGCAGCCGCGTCGCCGTACTGCCGTTGGTGCGGGCGGGTCGAGTCGTCGTTCCGGTGCGGGGGCTGCGGCGGGCGGGCGTTGCGGGCCTCGGTCACCGGTTCGCGGCGGACCGCTGAGGAGCTGGGCCGGGCGTTCCCGGGGGTGCCGGTGCGGCAGTCCGGCGGCGGCGCGGAGGTGGTGGCGCGCATCGACCCCGGGCCCGGGATCGTCGTCGCGACCCCCGGTGCCGAACCGGCTGCCGACGGTGGCTACGGCGCCGCGCTGCTGCTCGACGGCTGGGCCCTGCTCTCGCGCCCGGACCTGCGCGTGGCCGAGGAGACCCTGCGGCGATGGCTCGGCGCCGCCGCGCTGGTCGTGCCGCACGGGCGCGGCGGGCGGGTCGTGGTCGTCGCCGACGCCTCGGTACCGGTCGTGCAGGCGCTCGTGCGCTGGGATCCCGCCGGGCACGCGGCGGCCGAGCTCGCGGCGCGCGCGGAGGTCGGGTTCCCCCCGGCGGTGCGGATGGCGGCGGTCGAGGGCGGGCCCGCGGCCGTCGCGGAGATCCTCGACGCGGGGCTGCCCGCCGGGGCCGAGGTGCTCGGCCCGGTCGAGATCGACCCGGTCGCCTCCGACGAGGGACCGCGCGAACGGGCGCTGGTCCGCGTACCGCGGACCGAGGGCCGGGCGCTGGCCGCCGCGCTGGCCGCCGCGCAGGCCGGGCGCAGCGCCCGGAAGGCGGCCGACCCGGTCCGGGTGCGGATGGACCCCCTGCAGATCGAGTGACCTGCCCCGGGCGGGCCCCGGGACCCGCACGCCGCCGGGGCGCGCGATCGCTGCGTGGCAGAATCGACGGGCCGACATCCCGCCGTCCGCGCCACCTCAGCAGGGAGCCCAGTGTCCGTCCAACCCGTCCGGCTCTTCGGCGACCCGGTCCTGCGCACGCCCGCCGTCGAGGTCACGACCTTCGACGCGGAGCTGCGCAAGCTCGTCGCCGACCTCACCGACACCATGCACGACGAAGGCGGCGCCGGCCTGGCCGCGCCGCAGATCGGGGTCGGGCTGCGGGTGTTCACCTACGACGTCGACGGCTTCGCCGGGCACCTGGTCAACCCGACGTTCGACGTCGTCGGCGACGAGGAGCAGACCGGGCCGGAGGGCTGCCTGTCGATCCCCGGGCTGCGCTGGGACTGCACGCGCCACCTGCACGTCGTCGCCCGGGGCTGGAACGTCCACGGCGAGCCGGTGACGGTCGAGGGCTCCGAGCTGCTGGCCCGCTGCATCCAGCACGAGACCGACCATCTCGACGGCGTCCTGTTCGTCGACCGGCTCGACGCCGAGACCCGCAAGCTAGCCATGGCCGAGATCCGCGCCGCCGAGTGGTTCGGGCAGCCGGAGCCCGTGGTCAAGGTCAGCCCGCACCCGATGTTCGGCCGGGCCCGCTAGTGCGGCTGCTGTTCGCCGGTACGCCGGAGCCGGCGGTACCGGCCCTGCGGGCACTGCTGGAGTCGCCGCGCCACGAGGTCGTCGCCGTGCTCACCCGGCCCGACGCGCCCGCCGGCCGCGGCCGCAGCGTGCAGCGCTCGCCCGTCGGCGCACTGGCCGACGAGGCCGGTGTCCGGGTGCTGACGCCGCGGCGGCCGTCCGAACCCGAGTTCCTCGCGACGCTCACCGAGCTGGCGCCCGACTGCGCGCCCGTCGTCGCCTACGGCGCACTCGTGCCTCGCGCCGCGCTCGACGTCCCGGTCCACGGCTGGGTCAACCTGCACTTCTCGCTGCTGCCGGCGTGGCGTGGTGCCGCGCCCGTGCAGGCCGCGATCCGCCACGGCGACGACGTCACCGGGGCGACGACCTTCCGCCTCGAGGAGGGCCTCGACACCGGCCCGACCTACGGCGTGGTGACCGAGACGGTCGGCGCCGAGGACACCGCGGGCGCGCTGCTCGGCCGGCTCGCCGTGAGCGGGGCGCGGCTGCTCGTCGCGACGCTCGACGGGATCGCCGACGGGACCGTCACCGCGGTGCCCCAGCCCACCGAGGGGGTGTCGCTCGCACCGAAGGTGCTGGTCGCCGACGCCCGCGTGGCCTGGGACGCACCGGCGGTCGCGGTCGACCGGCTCGTGCGCTCGGTGACCCCCGAGCCCGGCGCGTGGACGCACTTCCGCGACCAGCGCCTCGGCCTCGGTCCCGTCCGTCCGGTCCGCACGGGCGGCATCGCCCTCGCCCCGGGTGCGCTGCACGTCGAGAAGCGCCGGGTGCTCGTCGGGACCGCGACGGTCCCCGTCGAGCTGGGCGAGGTGCGCCCGACCGGCAAGAAGGCGATGCCCGCGCCCGACTGGGCGCGCGGTGTGCGCATCGCCGAGGAAGAGGTACTGACGTGAGCGTCCGGTCCGGCCGGCAGGCAGGCACCCCCGATGACTGAGCCGCGCCGCGGCGGCGACCGCCGCCGGTCGGGCGGGGCACGTCGCAACCCCGGCCCGCCGCGGGGCCGCAGCGGGCCCGCGCGTCCCGTCACCGTCGACCCCGCCCGCGTCGCCGCGCACGAGCTGCTCACCGCGGTCCGCGAGCGCGACGCCTACGCCAACCTCGCCATGCCGGCGATCCTGCGGCGGCACCGGCTGCGCGACCGCGACGCCGCGCTCGCGACCGAGCTCGGCTACGGCACGCTGCGTGCCCTCGGGCTGCTCGACGCCGTGGTCGCGGCGTGCGCCGACCGGCCGCTGCACCGTATCGAGCCGCCGCTGGTCGACGCGCTGCGCCTGGGCGCCTACCAGCTGCTGCGTACCCGGATCCCCGCGCACGCGGCCGTCGACACGATCGTCGACCTGGTCCGCGACCGGGCCGGCTCCCGCTCCGCCGGGTTCGTCAACGCGATCCTGCGCAAGGTCGCCGAGCAGGACGAGGCGGCCTGGACGGCGCAGCTCGCCCCGTCAGTCGAGGAAGACCCGTTGGGGCACAGCGCGTTCGTGCACGCGCACCCGCGCTGGATCGCCCAGGCGTTCGCCGACGCGCTCGGGGGTACCGCCGAGCTCGACGCCGCCCTCGCGGCCGACGACGCCCGGCCCGTCGTGCACCTGCTCGCGCGGCCCGGCGAGATCACGGCCGAGGAGCTCGCGCTCGTCACCGGCGGCACCGAGGCGCCGTACTCGCCCTACGGCGTGCACCTCGAACCCGGCTCGGGGGACGTCGGGGACATCGACGCCGTCGCCGAGGGTCTCGCCGTCGTCCAGGACGAGGGCAGCCAGCTGGTGGCGCTGGCCCTCGCCCGCGCGGAGCTGGCCGGTGACGACGGCGGCCGCTGGCTCGACCTGTGCGCCGGCCCCGGCGGGAAGGCGGTGCTGCTCGGCGGCCTGGTCGCCCTCGACGGGGGCGCGCTCGACGCGGTCGAGCGCTCCGAGCACCGCGCCGACCTGGTCCGACGAGCCGTCGACGGGCTGCCCGTCACCGTGCACACCGCCGACGGCCGGGAAGCACCGCTGCCCGACGCCGCGTTCGACAGGGTGCTCGTCGACGCGCCCTGCACCGGCCTCGGCGCCCTGCGCAGGCGGCCCGAGGCGCGCTGGCGGCGCAACCCCGAGGACGTCGCCGGGCTCGCGCGGCTGCAGCGCGAGCTGCTCACCGCGGCGCTGCGCCACGTCCGGCCCGGCGGCGTCGTCGCGTACGTGACCTGTTCGCCGCACCTGTCGGAGACCGTCGGCGTCGTCGGCGCGGTGCTGCGCAGGCACCGCGACGTCGAGAAGGTCGACGCGCGCGCCGTCCTGCCGGGGGTGCCGGACCTCGGCGACGGGCCCGCCGTCCAACTGTGGCCGCACCGCCACGGCACCGACGCGATGTTCGTTACACTGCTGCGCCGCCTGCCCTGATCCCCCGGTACGGTGAGCGCCCGGGTGAGGTTCGCGCGGCGCAGAAGTCGTTGCGGGACATCGCCCACACATGCGTGCCCGGCAACGGGTGCCCAGTAGCCTCTGAGGCGTGCATCCATTGATCGCCCCCAGCATGCTGTCCGCCGACTTCGCTCGGTTGGCCGACGAAGCCGACGTGGTCACCGGGCCCGTCGGTGAGGGAGCCGACTGGCTCCACATCGACGTGATGGACGCGCACTTCGTGCCGAACCTGACCCTCGGCCTGCCCGTCGTCGAGTCGCTGCTGAGGGCGACGGAGGTCCCGCTCGACTGCCACCTCATGATCGACGACCCCGACCGCTGGGCGCCCGCCTACGCCGAGGCCGGTGCGTACAACGTCACCGTGCACGCGGAGGCCGCCCACGACCCGGTCGCGCTGGCCAGGAACCTGCGCGCCGCGGGGGCCAGGGCCGGGCTGTCGATCAAGCCCGGCACGCCGCTCGAGGACCACCTCGACACCCTCAAGCACTACGACACGCTGCTGATCATGAGCGTCGAACCGGGCTTCGGCGGCCAGGCCTTCATCCCCGAGGTGCTCGACAAGGTCCGCACCGCGCGCCGGCTCGTCGACACCGGGCACCTGACCGTGCTCGTCGAGATCGACGGCGGGATCAACGCCGACACCGTCGAGCAGGCCGCCGAGGCGGGCGTCGACTGCTTCGTGGCGGGGTCCGCCGTCTACGGCGCCGACGACCCGTTGCGGGCCGTCCGGGCCCTGCGCGAACAGGTCGTCCGTACCAGCCCGCACCGGTGGACGAACGCATGACGTTCCCGACGGCGACCGACGGCGACCGCGCCTGCCGCGGCGGTCGCCGGGGTGCCGGGGCGGTGTCATGACCATGCCCGGCGCGTCGAACGATCCCGCCCCGACGGTCGGCGACGGGCCGCTCGACGCCGCCGCGGCGATGCGCCTGGCGCTGGCCGTCTCGGCCCGCGTGCACGGCACGACCAGCCCGAACCCGCCCGTCGGCTGCGTCGTCCTCGACCGCGACGGCCGGGTGGCCGGGACCGGGGCGACGGCGCCGCCGGGCGGTCCGCACGCCGAGGTCGCGGCGCTGGCCGAGGCGGGGGAGCGGGCCCGCGGCGGCACCGCCGTCGTCACCCTCGAACCGTGCGCGCACCACGGACGCACGCCACCCTGCACCGACGCGCTGCGCGCCGCGGG
>NZ_BPRG01000122.1:9089-17638 GCF_036984265.1 Pseudonocardia sp. D17
CTGCGGGGCTGGCTGCACGCGACGCGCACCGGGCGCCCGCACGTCACCTGGAAGTTCGCGGCGACGCTCGACGGGCGCAGCGCCGCCGCCGACGGCAGCAGCCGGTGGATCACCGGCCCGGCCGCCCGCGCGCGGGTGCACGCTCTGCGCGCGACGAGCGACGCCGTCGTCGTCGGGACCGGGACGGCGCTGGCGGACGACCCCGCGCTCACCGCGCGCGACGCGGCGGGCACGCCCGTACCGCGCCAGCCGCTGCGGGTCCTCGTCGGTCTGCGCCACCCGCGGCCGGGCTCGCACCTCGACGCCCCCGACGTGCTGCACCTGCGCACCCACGACCCCGACGAGGTGCTCGCCGCACTGCACGCCCGCGGGGTCGTCGACGTGCTGCTCGAGGGCGGTCCCCGGCTGGCGGGGGCGTTCCTCGCCGCCGGCCGGGTGGACCGCGTGCTCGCCCACCTGGCGCCGGCGCTGCTGGGCGCGGGCCCCGCCGCGCTCGCGGACGCGGGGGTGGGAACGATCGCGGACATCCTGCGGTTGCAGGTGGCATCGGTGGAACTGGTGGGGGGTGACCTCGTGGTCGACGCGGTGCCGGGCCCGGCGCGCGGCGCGGTCGACCCGGTTGCCCCGTGGTCCGCGGACCAGGCCGGGCCCGTCCCGGCGGTGGTCGACGGCGGGCTCGGACGGAAGGGACGGCGGTAGATGTTCACCGGGATCGTCGAGGAGGTCGGCGAGATCGTCGAGGTGCGCCACGACGGCGACGTCGTGGTGCTCACCGTGCGGGGGCCGCGCGTCTCCGAGGACGCGGCCCACGGCGACTCGATCGCCGTCAACGGCTGCTGCCTCACCGTCGTCGACGACGAGGGCGCCGCCGACGACAGGTTCCGCCTCGAGCTGGTGCCCGAGACCCTGAAACGGACGTCGCTGGGTGCCGCGGCCGCGGGGGTGAAGGTCAACCTCGAGCGGGCGCTGCCGGCCGGGGGCCGGCTCGGCGGGCACATCGTGCAGGGCCACGTCGACGGCGTCGCGACGCTGGTCAGCCGGACCCCGGGCGAGCGCAGCGACGAGGTGCGCTTCAGCCTGCCGCCCGAGCTGGCGCGATACGTCGTGGAGAAGGGCTCGATCGCGGTCGACGGGGTCTCGCTGACGGTCGCGGCGACCGACGGCGACACCTTCACCGTCGCCCTCATCCCCACGACGTTGGCGGACACCACACTCGGGATCCGTGCTCCGGGGGATACCGTCAACCTCGAGGTTGATGTCGTCGCGAAATACGTCGAACGGCTGACCGCCGGGTACCGGCGCGGCGCCGACGAGGAGGCAGGGGTCCAGTGAGCGACCACGCGAGCACCACGACCGGTACGGCGGAGTCGCGCCGGAACGCGTTCGAGCTCATCGAGCGCGCCGTGGCGGACCTGGCCGAGGGCAAGCCCGTCGTCGTCGTCGACGACGAGGACCGCGAGAACGAGGGCGACCTGATCTTCGCCGCGGAGAAGGCGACACCGGAGCTGGTGTCGTTCGTGGTGCGCTACACCTCCGGGTACGTGTGCGTCGCGCTGACCGAGGAGGACTGCGACCGCCTCGACCTGCCTCCGATGCACCACACCAACACCGACAACTTCCGCACCGCGTTCACCGTCACGGTCGACGCGAAGGAGGGCGTGACGACGGGCATCTCAGCCGCCGACCGCGCCCGCACGATCCGGCTGCTGGCCGACCCCGCGGCCGCGCCCGCCGACCTGGTCCGGCCGGGCCACGTCCTGCCGCTGCGGGCCCGCGAGGGCGGCGTCCTGCGCCGGCCCGGGCACACGGAGGCCGCGGTCGACCTCGCGCGGATGGCCGGGCTGTCCCCGGCGGGCGCGCTCTGCGAGATCGTGTCCCAGAAGGACGACACCGACATGGCCCGCGGCGACGAGCTGCAGGTCTTCGCCGAGGACCACGAGCTCACGCTCATCACGATCGCCGACCTCATCGCCTACCGGCGGCGGTTCGAGAAGCACATCGTCCGGGTGGCGCAGGCGCGGATCCCGACCCGCCACGGCGACTTCATCGCCTACGGCTACGACTCCCTGCTCGACGGCATCGAGCACATCGCGATGGTCGTCGGCGACGTCGCGACGCCCGAGGGCGACGGTGAGGACGTGCTCGTCCGGGTGCACTCCGAGTGCCTCACCGGCGACGTGCTCGGCTCGCTGCGCTGCGACTGCGGCCCGCAGCTCGACGCCGCGCTCGAGGCCGTCGCCCGCGAGGGGCGCGGCATCGTGCTCTACATGCGCGGGCACGAGGGCCGGGGCATCGGCCTGCTGCACAAGCTGCAGGCCTACCAGCTGCAGGAGGCCGGCGCCGACACCGTCGACGCGAACCTGGCGATGGGCCTGCCCGCCGACGCCCGCGACTACGGCATCGGCGCCCAGATCCTCGCCGACCTCGGGGTGCGCAGCATGCGGCTGCTCACCAACAACCCCGACAAGCGAGCCGGCCTGGAGGGCTACGGCCTGACGATCAACGGCCGGGTCCCGATGCCGATCCGGCCCACCCCGGAGAACCTGCGTTACCTGCGGACCAAGCGCGACCGGATGGGCCACGAGCTCCCCGGTCTCGGCGATGCGCCCGAGGACGCCGTCGGCGGGGGCTCGGGCTACTGAGGGGTCGTCCGACGGATCACCCGCCGCGGTCTCGGCGCCCGGACGGCTCGTGGCTGCGTTGTCGGCGGGCCCGGACACGCCCGGTATGCCGACCCGGCTCCGCCGTGCCGCGAACCGCCCGGGTCACCGAGCCCGTCGACGACGATCCGTCAGACACCGTTCAGCCGGTCCGCGTGCCCGGCGCCACGGCGGCCGGGCGCGCTCCCGCCGGCGCGTGTGACGGGTCCCGGGGTGCGTGGCCGGTCCGCTCGGCGACGGGGCAGGATGGACGCCATGAGTGGTGAGGGACGTCCCGTCGACCTCGGCGATCTCGACGGTGCCGCCGACCTGCGGGTCGGCATCGTGGCGGCGAGCTGGCACGCCGAGATCACCGAGGTGCTGCTGCAGCGCGCGGTCGCCGTGGCGGAGAAGGCCGGTGCGGTCCCGACCGTGGTGCGGGTGAGCGGGACGATGGAGCTGCCGGTCGTGTGCCAGGCGCTGGCCCGTACGCACGATGCCGTCGTCGCGCTCGGCGTCGTGATCCGCGGTGGCACACCCCACTTCGAGTACGTCTGCGACTCCGTGACCGCGGGCCTCACCCGGGTCGCGCTCGACGAGGGCGTCCCGGTCGGCAACGGTGTGCTCACCTGCAACACCACCGAGCAGGCCGTCGACCGCTCCGGCATGCCGGGCTCCGCGGAGGACAAGGGCGCCGAGGCGACCATCGCGGCCCTGCACACCGCGCTGGTCCTGCGCGGGCTCCGGACCCCGGCATGAGCGGGCGCCAGGTGGGGACGGGAGCGACCGTGCGTGGGACGGGCGACGACGGGCCCGACGCAGCCGCGCCGCGGCCGGCCGGGGAGCAGGTGACGGGGGAGCAGGTCATACTGCGGCCCCGCCGCGTGCTGTGGCTCGCGTGGATCGGCGCCGTCGCGGTCTTCGTGCTGTTCGTCGTCATCGCCGTCGTCCTGCGGACGGCGGACACCGGCGTCTACTTCCGGCTCGCCGACCAGATCTCGATGGTGGTGCTCGGGCTCCTGATCGCCGGCGGGCTGCTGCTGCTCGCCCGGCCGCGGGTGCGTGCGGACGCCCGGGACATCGAGGTGCGCAACATCCTGCTCACCCGCCGGGTGCCGTGGACCGAGGTCGTTGGTGTGGCCTTCCCCGACGGCGCGAGCTGGGCCCGGCTCGACCTTCCCGACTACGAGTACTTCCCGATCCTCGCCGTGCAGGCGGCCGACCGGCAGTACGCGGTCGCCGGCATCCGCCGGTTGCGGGCGCTGCACGCCGCGGCACTCCAGGCAGCGGCACTCCAGGCAGCGGCCCACCAGGCGGTGGGCGAGCGGCCGGCCGGATCGGGGACCGTCGCGAGTGCCGGCGCCGCCGAGCGGCCCCCGGCTGCCGGCGGCGGCCTGGCCGGCCCGCAGCTCACCCCGGACACCGGGACGACGCCGACCGGGACGACGCCGACCGGGACGACGCCGACCGGGACGACGCCGACCGGGACGACGCCGAGTGCGGGAACGGCGGGTGCCGGGACGCCGGATGCCGCGACATCGGGCGCGACACCGCGCCACGACGGCACCCCTGGCAGCGCAGGCGACTCAGGAGCCTGACCTGCGCACGCCCTCCGGTGAGGAGTCGGCCGGGGCGGAGCTCGCCTGGGCGGCGTCGACCGAGCGGCCTCGGCACGGGCGGCGTCGACAAGCGGCGCCGCTTGGCGTGATGTCGGCGAACGAGGCGTCGGCCGGGCGTGACGTCGAGCGGGCACGGTGCAGAGCGGGCACAGTGTCGGGCGGGCGCGAATCGGCCGCGTGGGTCGGAGCGTCGGCCAGGTGCGGTGCGACCGGGCGAGCAGCGAACGGCGGAGTCGGGCGGCGCAGGTCGGCGCTCACCGCCCGCCGCCGGGCGCCCCGGCGCGCGCGCCACTCCCGAGGATGATCAGCACGGGAGAGCATGACGGTGCGTGACCGGCCCGGTACGGTTCTCGGACGTCCGGCTCGGCACCGTGAACGGGAGGAGACCGCGTCCGATGGCCGGCCCGACATCCGGTGCATCTTCCGTCCCCGCGAGCGGCCGCGCCCCCGCGGCCCGGCCGCGCGCCGTGTTGCTCGACGTCTACGACACCACCCTGCGCGTCGGCGTGCTCCGCGAGCGCTTCGTCGACGTCGGTCGTCCGGAGCTCGAGTGCGACGTGTTCCTCGCCCGCGCGATGCGTGACGGCATCGCGTTCAGCATGGCGGGCGCCGACGGGTCGTTCGGCTCGTACGTGCGCGAGGCACTGCGCGCGACGACCGGCCACACGCTCTCCGAGGACGCGCTCGACCACGTCATGGCCGGGTTCTCCGCGCTCCCGCCGCAGCCCGACGCCGAGTACGCGTTGATGGCCTTGGCCCGGGCGAAGGTCTCTGTCTACGCGTTCGGCTACGGCAACGAGCGGGTGCTGTCGGACGCGCTCGACCGCTCCGGGCTGCGGACGTACCTGCGCGGGACGATCTCCGTCGACGACCTCGCCCGGCTGCGCCCGGCCGCCGGTGCCTACCACCACGGCTGCCGGACGGCCCACGCCGAGCCCGCGCGGACGGCGCTGGTCAGCGTGCACGCCTGGGACATCCACGGGGCGGCGCGCGCCGGGCTGCTCACCGGCCTCGTCTGCCGCGGCGAGGGCCGCGTCCCGGCGACCATGGAACAGCCGCACGTCCGGGGCGAGCGGCTCGACCAGGTCGTGGAGGCGCTCCTCGCGCTGCCGGGCTGACCCGGCCGGCACGCTCACCGCGGTTCCGCGGCCAGCCGGCCCCGGCCGAGGTCGGCACGGGACCCGGCGAGGACGCCCGCCCCGAAGCCGGACCCGGACCGGCGCGGCCGCCGGGCCGTGCCGAGGTCGGGGAAGGCCGCGGCGAACGCCCGGTCGACGGCGGCGCCACGGTCGGCGAGCACCAGCGCGGCGGTGCGTCCGCCGGGCGCCGGACCGGCCGCGGCCCGCGCCACGGCGGACCGTTCGGCCGCGAGCAGGCGCTCGTGCACGCGCGCCGCGAAGCCCAGCAGCCACGACCGCCGGTACGCCGCGACGGACTCGCCCGGGTCGGGCGGACGACACCGCGCAAGCTCGCGGGTGGCCTGCACGACCAGCGACTCGTAGAGCAGCCCCACCCGGTCGCGGTCGACCGCGTGCCCGACGACCGTCACCGCGCGCACCCGGCCCCGGCCCGCCGGGTGCAGCACCCACCGGCACCGCAGCGCCGACGCCGTCCAGCCCAGCAGGCGCGCCTTGCCGCCGCTGTAGGGCTCGCAGAGCTCGACCCGCGTACAGCCCACCGGATCTGCGCCCGGGCGGGCCGCGGCGAGCAGCGCGGCGTCGACCCCGTGCCGGGCGGACAGCTCGGCCGCCTTCGCGGTGTATACGCGGGCCTCCGCCTCGGTGCCGGCGCGTTCGGCCTTGGCCAGCAGCTTGCGGATCCGGTCGAGCGTGTCGGCCATCCGTCCCCCCGGGACTCGCGCGGAGCGATCGAACCCATGTTCGACCCGGACGGAGTCTTATCACCCGGCCCCGACAGAACCGGGCGGCACCAGCCGGTGAGCCCCGCCCGGCCGGCGGTTCTACGCTGGGGAGGCCATGCCGGACCCTGCCACGTATCGCCCCGCCCCGGGTTCCATCCCGGAGGCGCCCGGCGTCTACCGCTTCTCCGACCCCCGCGGCCGGGTGATCTACGTCGGAAAGGCGAAGAGCCTGCGCAGCCGGCTCAACTCCTACTTCGCCGACGTCGCCGGGCTGCACCCGCGGACCCGGCAGATGGTGACGACCGCGGCCGCCGTGGAGTGGACCGTCGTCAGCACCGAGGTCGAGGCGCTCCAGCTCGAGTACAACTGGATCAAGGAGTTCGACCCGCGGTTCAACGTCCGCTACCGCGACGACAAGACCTACCCGGTCCTGGCGGTGACGCTGAACGAGGAGTTCCCGCGGCTGCACGTCTACCGCGGTCCCCGGCGCAAGGGCGTGCGCTACTTCGGGCCCTACGCCCACGCGTGGGCGATCCGCGAGACGCTCGACATGCTGCTGCGCGTCTTCCCGGCCCGGACCTGCAGCGCGGGGGTGTTCCGCCGGCACGGCCAGATCGGCAGGCCCTGCCTGCTCGGCTACATCGACAAGTGCAGCGCGCCGTGCGTCGGCACCGTGACCGCGGACGAGCACCGCACGATCGTCGACGACTTCTGCGACTTCCTCGCCGGCCGCACCGACCGGATGGTCCGCGAGCTCGAGCGACGGATGGAGGACGCCGCCGGGGCACTGGAGTTCGAGAAGGCCGCCCGGCTGCGCGACGACATCGGGGCGCTGCGCCGGGCGATGGAGAAGCAGGCCGTCGTGCTGGGCGACGGGACCGACGCCGACGTCGTCGCGTTCGCCGAGGACGACCTGGAGGCCGCGGTGCAGGTCTTCCACGTTCGTGGCGGTCGGGTGCGCGGGCAGCGCGGCTGGGTGATCGACAAGGTCGAGCCGACCGACACCTCGCAGCTGGTCGGCCGGTTCGTCAGCCAGTTCTACGGCGAGCAGGCGGCGCTGGCCGGGTCGGCCGACGACGCGCACCAGCCGGTGCCCCGCGAGATCCTCGTGCCGGAGCTGCCGCCGGACGCCGAGGCGCTCGCCGAGTGGCTCTCCGGGCTGCGCGGGTCCCGGGTCCAGCTGCGGGTGCCGCGCCGCGGCGACAAGCGCGCGCTCGCGGAGACGGTGGCGCGCAACGCCTCGGAGGCGTTCGCGCGGCACAAGCTGCGCCGGGCGGGCGACCTCACGGCCCGGTCGGCGGCGCTGCAGGAGATCCAGGACGCGCTGGAGCTGGAGTCGGCGCCGTTGCGCATGGAGTGCATCGACGTCAGCCACGTCCAGGGGACCGACGTGGTCGCGTCGCTCGTCGTGTTCGAGGACGGGCTCGCGCGCAAGTCCGACTACCGGCGCTTCGAGATCAAGGGCGGCGCCGACGGCGGCGACGTGGCGGCGATCGCGGAGGTCGTGCGCCGCCGGTTCCGGCGCTACCTGGCGGAGACCGCCGTGGAGACGGCCGTCGACCCCGGCGGTGGTGCGGCGAACGGTCGCCCGGCGGTCGTCGCCGACGGGTCGGCGGCGGACGGCCATCCGGTGGGCGACGAGGAGCCACGCACCCGTAACGCGGCTGTGGACTCCGCCGAACCCCTCGACATCAGCGCCACGGTGAGTGCCCCGTCCGCGACCGTCCGAACGGGCATCGACCCGCACACCGGACGGCCGCGGAAGTTCGCGTACGCGCCGAACCTCCTCGTCGTCGACGGCGGCCCCCCTCAGGTCGAGGCCGCCGCGCAGGTGCTCGGCGAGCTCGGGATCGACGACGTGGCGGTGTGCGGGCTGGCCAAGCGCCTGGAGGAGGTCTGGCTGCCCGCCGACCCCGATCCGGTGATCATGTCCCGGACCTCGGAGGGGCTGTACCTGCTCCAGCGGATCCGGGACGAGGCGCACCGCTTCGCCATCACCTACCACCGCCAGCGTCGTTCCAAGGGCATGGTGGCCTCCGAGCTCGACGCCGTACCGGGGCTGGGCCCCTCGCGGCGCCAGGCGTTGCTCAAGCAGTTCGGTTCCGTGCGCAAGCTGCGGGCCGCCGGTGTCGACGAGATCGCCGCGGTGCCGGGTTTCGGCAGGCGGACGGCCGCGGCCGTGGTCGCGGCGCTGCACGGCGAGGCCCCCGCGGGCGACGCGCAGCCCACCACGCCCGCGGGCGGGGCGCCGGACACCCCCGGCGCCGCCGCGGACCCCGGCGCCGCCGTGGGTGGCGTGCTCCCGAGCACCGCCGCGACCGCTGCCCACGGGGAGTCGTCGTGACCGCGGACCGGCGGGACACCGCACCGGCGGGGATCGAGGTCGCGCTGGTCAGCGGCCTGTCCGGGGCCGGCCGCAGTACGGCGGCC
>NZ_BPRG01000122.1:17710-23859 GCF_036984265.1 Pseudonocardia sp. D17
AGGACCTGGGCTGGTTCGTCGTCGACAACCTCCCGCCCGAGCTGATCGCGACCATGGTCGACCTGGGTGCCCGGGCCCGGGGCGAGATCACCCGCATCGCCGTCGTCATGGACGTGCGCAGCCGCGCGTTCACCGACGACCTCGGCGCGGTGATCAAGGATCTCGACGCCAGGGGCTACAAGCCGCGGGTGCTGTTCCTGGAGGCGACCGACGCGGTGCTGGTCCGGCGCTTCGAGCAGGTCCGGCGCAGCCACCCGATGCAGGGCGACGGACGGCTGTCCGACGGCATCGCCGCGGAGCGCGAGCTGCTGCGGCCGCTGCGCGAGGACGCGGACCTGGTCGTCGACACCTCGACGATGTCGGTGCCGCTGCTGCGCGCCACGCTGGAGCGGACGTTCGGCGACGAGCTCTCGCCCGCGACGCGGGTGACGGTGCTGTCCTTCGGCTACAAGTACGGCCTGCCGATGGACTCCGACCTGGTCGTCGACGTGCGGTTCCTGCCCAACCCGCACTGGATCCCCGAGCTGCGCGACTTCACCGGGCGCGACGCGGCGGTGCGCGACTACGTGCTGAGCCAGGAGGGCGCGGAGGAGTTCATCGACCGCTACCTGGACCTGCTCGCGCTGATCGGGGCGGGCTACCGCCGCGAGGGCAAGCGCTATCTCACGGTCTCCGTCGGGTGCACCGGCGGCAAACACCGTAGCGTCGCGATCAGCGAGGAGCTGGCGCGGCGGCTGGCGGGGGCCGAGCACGTCGTGGTGAACGTGTCGCACCGGGACCTGGGACGCGAGTGAGCACACGGTGAGCGAGCGAGACGGAGGCGGCCTGCGGGCCGTCGCGCTGGGGGGCGGGCACGGGCTGCACGCCACCCTCAGCGCGCTCCGCCTGCTCGGCGACGTCGTCGACCGGATCACGGCCGTGGTCACCGTCGCCGACGACGGCGGGTCGTCGGGCAGGCTGCGCCGCGAGCTCGGCTCCCTGCCGCCGGGCGACCTGCGGATGGCGCTGTGCGCGCTGGCCGCGCCCGTCGCGCCGGAGAACGGCGCCGCGACCGTCGCGGCACCGGGCGAGGAACCCGGTCGAGAGACCGGCCGCGCCGCCGTGCACGATGCCGCCGCTGTGCACGATGCCGGTGACGACCTGTGGGTGCGCGTCGTGCAGCACCGCTTCGGCGGCAACGGCGCGCTCGCCGGGCACGCCGTCGGCAACCTCGTGCTCGCCGGGCTGATGGACGTCACCGGCGACGCGGTGACCGCGCTCGACCGGATGGGCGCGCTGCTGGGCGCCCGTGGCCGGGTGCTGCCGATGAGCTGCGACCCGTTGACGATCGAGGCGCAGGTCACCGGCCTCGACGACGATCCCGCCGCGGTCCGGCTGATCCGCGGCCAGGTGGCCGTCGCGTCGACGCCCGGGCGCGTGCGCCGGGTGTGGCTGCGTCCGACCGACCCCACGCCCTGCCGCGAGGCGGTGGCCGCGGTGCGCGAGGCCGACGTCGTGCTGCTCGGCCCCGGATCGTGGTTCACCAGCGTGCTGCCGCACCTGCTCGTGCCGGGCTTGCGGGAGGCCCTGCTGACCACCGCGGCCCGCCGGGTCGTGGTGCTCAACCTGGCGCCGCAGCCGGGGGAGACCGCCGGGTTCTCGCCCGAACAGCACCTCGACGTACTCTCGCAGCACGCTCCCGCCCTTCGCGTGCACGCCGTGCTCGCGGACCGGGCCGCGGTTCCGGTCCCCGACCGGCTCCGGCGGGCCGCCCGCACCATGCTCGTCCCGGACGGGACGGTGCACCTGGCCCCCGTGGCCGCGGACGATCCCGCGGTCCCACGGCACGACCCGGCGGCACTGGCCGCGGCATTGCGATCCGTGCTGGTCGGCACGGGACGCGCCGCGGCCGGAGCAGTCGAGAGGAGGACCTGAGGTGGTGTGCACCCAGTGCAGCCCGGCAGCGTGCGGCCCGGCACGGTCGTGTCCGGTCCCAGGCGACGGCAGGAGGTGTCCCCGATGGCGATGACGGCCGCGGTGAAGGACGAGCTGAGCAGGCTCTCGGTCACGAAGCCGTCGTGCCGGCGCGCCGAGGTGGCGTCCCTGCTCCGGTTCGCGGGCGGGCTGCACATCGTCGGCGGCCGCGTCGTGATCGAGGCGGAGGTGGACACGGGCTCGGTCGCGCGCCGGCTGCGTCGTGAGATCCACGACCTGTACGGGCACCAGTGCGAGGCGCACGTCATCACGGCGGGCGGGCTGCGTCGCAGCGCGCGCTACGTCATCAGGGTGGTGCGCGACGGGGAGGGGCTGGCCCGGCAGACGGGGCTGCTCGACGCCCGTGGCCGTCCCGTCCGGGGGCTGCCGCCGCCCGTCGTGTCCGGTGACGTGTCCGACGCCGAGGCCGCCTGGCGCGGCGCGTTCCTCGCGCACGGGTCGCTCACCGAGCCGGGCCGCTCGTCCGCGCTGGAGGTGACCTGCCCCGGCCCGGAGGCGGCGCTCGCGCTCGTCGGCGCCGCCCGCAGGCTCGGCGTCACGGCGAAGGCCCGCGAGGTCCGCGGAGCCGACCGCGTCGTCGTCCGCGACGGCGACGCGATCAGCGCGCTGCTGACCCGCATGGGTGCGCACTCGTCGGTGCTGGCCTGGGAGGAGCGGCGGATGCGCCGCGAGGTCCGGGCGACCGCCAACCGGCTCGCCAACTTCGACGACGCCAACCTGCGCCGGTCGGCGCGCGCGGCCGTCGCCGCGGCGGCGCGGGTCAGCAGGGCGCTGGAGATCCTGGGTGACGACGTGCCGCAGCACCTGCTGGCCGCGGGCAAGCTGCGCGCCGAGCACACCCAGGCGTCCCTGGAGGAGCTGGGCCAGCTCGCCGATCCGCCGATGACCAAGGACGCCGTGGCCGGCCGGATCCGCAGGCTGCTGCACATGGCCGACAAGCGCGCCGCCGACCTGGGGATCCCCGACACGGAGTCGGCGGTCACACCGGAGATGCTCGAGGACGCCTGACCGGGGGTCCGCCGCAGGTGGCGGGCCATGAATCGATTCCGACCAGGGTGCGCCCGGGCCAGGACGCGGACGCTAGTCTGGCGGTCAGGTTCGCCTGAATTCCATCCTCGGGAGGTACTCGTGACGGTTCGCGTCGGCGTGAACGGCTTCGGTCGGATCGGTCGCAACTTCTGGCGGGCGGTGGACGCCCAGCGCGCCGCCGGCACCAGTGACATCGAGATCGTCGCGGTGAACGACCTCACCGACAACGCGACGCTCGCGCACCTGCTGAAGTACGACTCGATCCTGGGCCGGCTGCCCTACGAGGTCAGCACCTCGGGCGACGACATCGTCGTCGACGGCAAGCCGCTGAAGGCGCTCGCCGAGCGCGACCCCGCGCAGCTGCCGTGGAAGGACCTGGGCGTCGACGTCGTCGTGGAGTCCACCGGCATCTTCACCAAGCGCGAGGGGGCCGCGAAGCACCTCGACGCCGGGGCCAAGAAGGTCGTCATCTCCGCGCCGGCCACCGGCGAGGACATCACGATCGTCAAGGGCGTCAACGACGACCAGTACGACGGCAGCCAGACCATCATCTCGAACGCCTCGTGCACGACGAACTGCCTCGCCCCGCTGGCGAAGGTGCTGGACGACCTGCTGGGGATCGAGAAGGGTCTGATGACCACGATCCACGCCTACACCCAGGACCAGAACCTGCAGGACGGCCCGCACAAGGATCTCCGCCGGGCCCGGGCGGCCGCGCTGAACATCGTCCCGACGTCGACGGGTGCGGCCAAGGCGATCTCGCTGGTGCTGCCGCACCTCAAGGGCAAGCTCGACGGCTACGCGCTGCGGGTGCCGATCCCCACCGGCTCGGCGACCGACCTGACCGTCGAGGTCCGCAAGGAGGCCTCGGCCGAGGAGATCAACGCGGCGTTCAGGGCCGCTGCCGAGGGTCCGCTCAAGGGCATCCTCAAGTACACCGAGGACCCGATCGTGTCGTCGGACATCGTCACCGACCCGCACTCGACGATCTACGACGCGGGCCTGACCAAGGTCATCGGCAACCAGGTCAAGGTCGTCGGCTGGTACGACAACGAGTGGGGCTACTCGAACCGGCTGGCCGACATCACCGCGCTCGTCGCCTCGAAGCTGTGAAGACGCTCGACGACCTCCTGGACGAGGGGGTCGAGGGCCGGACCGTGCTGGTCCGCTCCGACCTCAACGTCCCGCTCGACGGCGACCGGATCACCGACGACGGCCGCATCCGCGCGTCGGTCCCCACGATCTCGGAGCTCTCCGGAGCCGGGGCGATCGTCGTGATCACGGCGCACCTGGGCCGGCCGAAGGGCGGGCCGGACCCGGCCCTCTCGCTCGCGCCCGTCGCGTCGCGGCTCAGTGAGCTGCTCGGCGCGCCGGTCAAGCTCGTACCGCTCGACGCCGTGCCGAACATGGCCGCGGGTGACGTCGTGCTCGTCGAGAACATCAGGTTCGACCCGCGCGAGACCAGCAAGGACGACGACGAGCGCGCCGGCCTGGCCGACGAGCTGGTCGCCATCGCCGGCGACGACGGCGCCTTCGTCTCCGACGGGTTCGGCGTCGTGCACCGCAAGCAGGCGTCGGTGTACGACGTCGCGCAGGACCTCCCGTCGTACGCGGGCGGGCTCGTGCAGGCCGAGGTCGAGGTGCTGCGCAGGCTCACCGAGGACCCCGCGCGCCCGTACAGCGTCGTCCTGGGCGGCTCCAAGGTCTCCGACAAGCTGGCCGTCATCGAGGCGCTGCTCCCGCGCGTCGACAGCCTGCTCGTCGGCGGCGGGATGTGCTTCACGTTCCTCGCCGCGCAGGGCTACGGGGTCGGTGCGTCGCTGCTCGAGTCCGACCAGATCGGCAACGCCCGCAAGCTGCTGGAGTCGGGCAAGATCCTCCTGCCCGTCGACGTCGTGGTCGCCGACCGGTTCGCCGCCGACGGGCAGGTGCGCACCGTCGCCGTCGACGCGATCCCCGACGGCTGGCTGGGGCTCGACGTCGGACCCGACACGGTGGCCGCGTTCGGCGAGGCGCTCTCCGGGGCCAGGACCGTCTTCTGGAACGGCCCGATGGGCGTGTTCGAGATGGCGCCGTTCGCCAAGGGCACCCGCGGCGTCGCGCAGGCGATCGTCGACGCCACCGCCGCCGGGGCGTTCAGCGTCGTCGGCGGGGGTGACTCCGCGGCCGCGGTGCGCGCCCTGGGCCTGCCCGAGGACGGGTTCTCCCACATCTCCACCGGCGGCGGCGCGTCCCTGGAGTACCTGGAGGGCAAGGCGCTGCCCGGCCTCTCCGTCCTCGATCGCTGACCGCCGACCCGCCAGGGCGGCCCGAACGCCCGGAACACCGAACACGAGGATGACAGTGACCCCGTCCGCTGGGACCCCGACGAGCGGCCGCAAGCCGCTCATCGCCGGCAACTGGAAGATGAACCTCACACACCTCGAGGCCATCGCCTTCCTGCAGAAGCTCGCCTACGGGCTGCCGGAGAAGTACTACGCCAAGGTCGAGGTGGCGGTGCTCCCGCCGTTCACCGCGATCCGCAGCGTCCAGACCGTGATCGACGGCGACGGGCTGCTGATGACCCACGGCGCGCAGGACATCTCGCCCCACGAGTCCGGTGCCTACACCGGGGACGTCTCGGGTCCGATGCTGGCCAAGCTCATGTGCCGCTACGTCGTCGTCGGGCACTCCGAGCGGCGCGCGTACCACCACGAGGACGATGCGGTCGTCAACGCGAAGGTGCGCGCGGCGTTCGCCAGCGGCATCACGCCCATCCTGTGTGTCGGGGAGGGACTCGACGTGCGCGAGGCCGGCGAGCACGTCGGCCACTGCACGACGCAGCTCAGCGCCGCGCTCGAGAAGGTCACCCCCGAGCAGGCGGCGACGCTCGTCGTCGCGTACGAGCCGATCTGGGCGATCGGCACGGGCCGGGTCGCCGGCGCGGGCGACGCCCAGGAGGTGTGTGCCGCCGTGCGCGGCACGCTCGGGAAGCTCTACGGCGACACCGTGGCCGGGTCCGCGCGCGTGCTCTACGGCGGCTCGGTGAAGTCGGGCAACGTCGGCGAGATCGTGGCCGAGCCCGACGTCGACGGCGCGCTGGTCGGCGGGGCGAGCCTCGACCCCGACGAGTTCGCCAAGCTGTGCGCGATCGCCGCGGGCGGCCC
>NZ_BPRG01000122.1:23988-27904 GCF_036984265.1 Pseudonocardia sp. D17
TCCGGGACCCGTTACCGGCGCCGGGCCAGGCGCCGGGTGTGCGGGCTGCGGGCCGGCTGCGCCGTGTACCCGACCGCGCCGTCAACCCGACCGCGCCGTCAACCCGACCGCGCCGTGTACCCGACCGCGCCCGGGTGTCCGACTGCGCCCGGTGTCCGACTGCGCCTGGTGTCCGACTGCGCCGGGGGTGCGAGTGCGCCGCAGGTGCGACTGCGCTGCGTAACACCTGCGGGGCGGGCTGCGAGCACACCCCTACCGGCGCCTCGAGGCGCACCGGGCCCTCCGGGACTGGTTCCACGGACCGGCGGGTAGCCTGGTGGACCCCGATGTGAATGAGGATGGGATGAAGCTCGCCCTGGACATTGTCCTGATCGTCTCCAGCGTGGTGCTGGTGCTGCTCATCCTGCTGCACCGCGGTCGCGGCGGCGGGCTCTCGAGCCTCTTCGGCGGCGGCGTCCAGTCGAGCCTGTCCGGGTCGAGTGTCGTCGAGAAGAACCTCGACCGGTTGACGTTGTTCACCGCGGCGATCTGGCTGATCGCGATCGTCGGTACCGGCGTGCTCGTCAAGATCGGCTGAGAGAGCCCGGGCGCAGGGCGGAAGGAGTACGGGAGACATGGCGATGTCAGGTGGCAACGCGATCCGCGGTACGCGTGTCGGGGCCGGACCGATGGGGGAGTCGGAGCGGGGCGAGACGGCACCGCGGGTCAGGGTCGCCTACTTCTGCGCGACAGGGCACGAGACGCGCCCGTCGTTCGCCGCCGACGCGGAGATCCCGGAGACCTGGGACTGCCCCCGCTGCGGCCTGCCCGCCGGCCGTGACCACACCAGCCCGCCCGCCGCACCGCGCAACGAGCCGTACAAGACGCACCTGGCCTACGTGAAGGAGCGCCGCAGCGACGCCGACGGCGCCGCGATCCTCGACGAGGCGCTCAGCCGCCTGCGGGCCTCCCGCGAGCTCTGATCCTCGTCCGGTCGCCAGCACGGTTCATCGGGGCGGTGTCCCGGGGACCACGACGTCGTCGGGTCCGTGAGGCCGTGCGCGCCAAGCTGATCGAGGCGGTCGACGAGGTCGTCGCCCAGCGGTGCGACGAGCAGACCGCGCTGCTGCGCGCCGAGGTCGCGCAGCAGCGCGCGGAGCTCGCCGCGCTCGTGCGGGCGGAGGGCGACCGCGTGGTCGACGAGATCCACGCCGTCGAACGACGCTCCCGTCGTGACCTGGTCGCGGCGGGCGAGCGCGCCGCCGCCGCGTCGACGTCCGCGTTCGTGGAGTCCCGGATGGGTGATGCCGTCGCGCTGCCCGACGCCGCGGCCACCCTCGACCGGGCACTGGAGCTCGCCCCGACCGGCGGGCTGGCGCTGGAGTTCGGGGTGTACTCGGGCGGCACGCTGAGCCGGATCGCCGACGCCCGGCCCGGTGGGGCGGTGTACGGCTTCGACTCCTTCACCGGCCTGCCGGAGACGTGGCGGCCCGGTTTCCGTACCGGCACGTTCGACGACGTCGCCGGCCCGCCGGAGGTCGCGGGCGCGCAGATCGTGGTCGGGCTGTTCGCCGACACCCTGCCCGGGTTCCTCGCCGAGCACCCCGGGCCCGTCGACCTTCTGCATCTCGACGCCGACCTGTACAGCTCGACGGCCACCGTGCTCGAGTGCGTCGGACCCCGGCTGCGGCCCGGCAGCGTCGTCGTCTTCGACGAGTTCTTCAACTACCCCGGCTGGCCCGACCACGAGGCCAGGGCGTGGCGTGAGTTCGTCGAGGCCACCGGCTGCGCGTTCGCCTGGGAGGCCTACACGGTCGCCGACGAGCAGGTCGTCGTCCGCATCACCGGCTGACGGGGGCGCACTCAGGCCGTGACCGGGCGGACCAGGGACGCGGCCGTCGTCGCCCGCTCGCGGGCCTGAGCCACGTCGTCGCCGACGGCGACGGCGACGCCCATCCGGCGGCGCACGAAGCTCTCCGGCTTGCCGAACAGCCGCACGTCGGTGCCGGGGACCGCGAGCGCGTCGGCGACACCCTCGAACGCGATGCCCGTGGCGTCCACGCCGCCGTAGACGACGGCCGACGCGCCCGGGCTCAGCAGCGTGACGTCGACGGGCAGGCCGAGCACGGCACGCGCGTGCAGCTCGAACTCCGAGAGCCGTTGGGTCGCGAGCGTGACGAGCCCCGTGTCGTGCGGGCGGGGCGAGACCTCGGAGAACAGCACCCGGTCGCCCGCGACGAACAGCTCCACGCCGAACACGCCGCGCCCGCCGAGGTTCGCGGTGACCGCACCCGCGATCCGCCGGGCCTCGGCGAGCGCGGCGTCGCTCATCGGCTGGGGCTGCCAGGACTCCACGTAGTCGCCGTCGCGCTGCAGGTGACCGATCGGGGCGCAGAACGACGTCGCGGTGCCGCCGTCGGTGGTGCTGGCGCGCACGGTGAGCAGCGTGATCTCGTAGTCGAAGGCCACGAACCCTTCGACGATCACCCGGGCCCTGGCCACGCGCCCGCCCGCCATCGCGTACTCCCAGGCGTGGTCGAGGTCGGCGGCCGAGCGCAGGACCGACTGTCCCTTGCCCGACGACGACATCACGGGCTTGACCACGCACGGGTAGCCGATCCCGGGGCCGTCGGCGGAGCCCTCGACCGCGGCGCGCAGCTCGTCGAGGGAGTCGGCGAAGGCGTAGGGCGAGGTGGGCAGCCCGAGCTCCTCGGCGGCGAGCCGGCGGATGCCCTCGCGGTCCATCGTCAGGCGGGTGGCGCGGGCCGTCGGGATGACGGTCGTCGTCCCCGCCGCCTCCAGCGCGGCCAGCGCGTCGGTGGCGATCGCCTCGATCTCGGGGATGACCAGGTCCGGGCGCTCCGCCTCGACCAGCGCGGTGAGAGCGGCGGCGTCGGTCATGTCGATCGTGTGGGCGCGGTGCGCGACCTGCTGGCCGGGCGCGCCGTCGTACCGGTCGACGGCGATGACCTCGACGCCCAGCCGCTGCAGCGCGATGACGACCTCCTTGCCGAGCTCACCCGCTCCCAGCAGCAGCACGCGCGTGGCGCCGGGGCTGTTCGGGGTGCCGATGCGGACGGGTCCGGGCGTCATGACGATCACGATATGTCCTGGTCCCGGCGCCGACCTCCCCGGCCCGGACGCACGGTGCGACGCGTCCCGACCGCCCGCAACCCCACTGCTCGCCGGTCGCCGGCCGTCGACGCTGTGGTTGCGCTCGGGCAGTCAGGCGCAACCGTGCTGGCCCTCCTGCGGCTGGAGCGCGACCGTGGGGTTGCGCTCGGGGGGTCGGGCGCAACCGTGCTGCTCTGCTGGGGCCGGAGTTCGACGGTGGGGTTGCGCTCGGGATCGGGCGCAACCGTGCTGTTCTGCTGGGGCCGGAGTCCGACGATGAGGTTGCGCTCGGGGTCGGCACACACTCGCGGCGCAGCCCACGCCGGCCGCCCACGTCGGCAGCCCACGTCGTAGCCCACGTCGGCGCCGGCGTCAGAGCGCGTCGAGCGCGCGCAGCAGCACCCCGGGCCCGACGACCTCGCCACCGGCCTCGGTCACGCGCGAGCGCAGCCCGCGGTCGGCGGTGACGACGAGGACCCTCTCGCCCCCGGCGACCAGCTCGCCGACGAGGTCGACGATCGCGGCGTCGCCGTCGGCGGGAGCGCGCAGCAGCGAGAGCCCCGCGACCGGCTCCACCTCGGCAGCGCGCGCCGCGCCCTCGACGACGAGCACCACCCGCGACGGCGCTCCGAGCGGGTCCAGCAGCCCGGCCGCCGAGGCCGCGCCGAGCCGCGTCGCCAACCGCGCTGCAGCGCCGGCCCGGTCGCGCCACCACCCGTCGGGCCGGGACCCGACGACGTTGGCGCCGTCGACCACGAGCACCGTCACAAGAGGACCGTCACCACAAGAGCCCCGTCCCCGCAGGAGCCCCGTCCCCGCAGGA
>NZ_BPRG01000122.1:28068-80912 GCF_036984265.1 Pseudonocardia sp. D17
ATGGGAACACCGCGCGCGCCGGACCGTCAGGCGATCGGCGGGACGAGGTCGCGCGGCAGCTTCGAGGCGGCGGCCCGGTCGAGCAGCCACCGCGTCCGGCTGCGGCCGCGGACCCCGGCGACCGGGATCGCGACCTCCCCGGCACCGGTCAGGGCCATCGCGACCGCGGCGGCCTTCGGCTCGCCCGTCGTCACCACCCAGACCTGGTCCGCGCTGCGGATCGCGGGCAGCGTCAGCGAGACGCGGGTGGGTGGGGGCTTGGGGCAGTTGTGCACCGCGACGACGGTGCGTTCGGTCTCGTAGACGGCGGGGGAGTGCGGGAAGATCGACGCGGTGTGCCCCTCGGGACCCATGCCCAGGAGCAGGACGTCGAGCGTCGGCATCGGACCGTGGTCCTCGGGGGCGGCCCGGCTCGCCAGCATGTCGGCGTAGGCCTGGGCGGCGTCCTCGGCGCCCGCCGGCCCGGTACCGGTGTCGGCGCCCATGGCGAAGATCTTGGCCGGGTCGACGGCGACGTGGTCGAGCAGCGCCTCGCGGGCCTGGGTCTCGTTGCGGTCGGCGTGCCCGCGGGGCAGGAACCGCTCGTCGCCCCAGAAGAACTCCACCTGTGACCAGTCGACGGCGTCGCGGGCCGGACCGGTGCGCAGCTGCTCGAGCAGCGCGATCCCGATCCCGCCGCCGGTGAGCCCGAGCCGCGGCACCCGGCCGGCGGACTGCAGGTCGACCAGCCGGGTCACGAGGCGGGCCGCGACCGCGGCGGCCAGCACGTCGGGACTGCGGTGGACGACGATGTCCGGTTCGGACGCCATGGGGACTCCCTCTCGCGCGCGACGGGTGAGGACGGGGTGCGGGGACGGTCAGGGGACGAGGTTGACGGGCGAGCGGCCCCGCGAGACCAGCCCGATCCCGGCGAGCGCCTCGCCGTAGATCTCGTCGGGGTCGAGCCTGCGCAGCTCCTCGGCCAGGCAGTCGGGGACCCCGCGGCGGCTGAGCACGATCATCCGGTCGGGCTGCCCGGGCTGGCGCAACGTCGCGGTGCGACCGTCGGGCCGCAGCAGCTCGATACTGCCGGAGCGGCGTGCGAGCTGCACCGACGACATC
The DNA here is from genome assembly GCF_036984265.1 of Pseudonocardia sp. D17. Classification (NCBI taxonomy): domain Bacteria; kingdom Bacillati; phylum Actinomycetota; class Actinomycetes; order Pseudonocardiales; family Pseudonocardiaceae; genus Pseudonocardia; species Pseudonocardia sp. D17. The sequence continues at coordinate 29,170 of NZ_BPRG01000122.1, forward strand.
CCGCCGCCGCCCGCGGTCGAGGGCGAGCGCTTGACCTTCACCCCGAGCCGGACGGCGAGCCAGCCGGCCAGCAGGTCGGTCGAGGGCGACACGGCCTCGCCGGCGACGACGGCACCGGTGACGGGCTCGTGCGGCGGGTTGTCGAGGGCCGTCGCGAGCAGCGCACGCCAGTGCGTGAGCCGGGTCCAGGTGAGGTCGCTGTCGCCGGCGACGTGCCCGGACCGGCGCTGCTCGAAGGCCTTCGTCGGGTTGCGGGCCGAGAGCGCGTCGGTGATGCGACGCTGGGCGAGCCTGCCGATCGGGTCGTCGGAGGGGACGGCCGGGGCGTCGGCGGGCCACCAGGCGACGACGGGCGCGTCGGGCAGCAGCAGCGGCACGACCATGCCGGCGCCGGCGTCCTCGGAGGCGAGCGGGCCGTAGCCGCGCAGGACGACGACCTCGCTCGCACCCGCGTCGCCGCCGACGCGGATCTGGGCGTCGAGGCGGGCCGCGGCCTGCCGGGAGCCGCGGGCGATGACGAGGACGCGGCACGGGTGCTCGCGGCTCGCGGCGTTGGCGGCCTCGATGGCCTGCTCGGCGGACCCGCCGTCGTCGGTGACGATGACGAGGGTCAGCACCCGGCCGAGCGCCATGACGCCGCCGGCCTCGCGGAGCTCGACGAGCTTGCGGTTGACCGCCGAGGTGGTGCTCGACGGCAGATCGACGATCATCGCGGGCTCCTCGTGGAGGGTGGGACGGTCACGGCCGCCGCCAGGTGCGTCCGGTGCGGGCGAGCATGCGGTTGGCGGAGTCCGGGCCCCAGCTGCCGGCGGGGTAAGGGTCGGGGCCGTCCTCGCGGGCTGCCCACGCCTCGAGGACGGGGTCGAGGATCTGCCAGGAGCGCTCGACCTCCTGGTTCACCGGGAACAGCGAGGGTTCGCCGAGCAGCACGTCGAGGATCAGCCGCTCGTACGCCTCGGGGGAGGCCTCGGTGAAGGCGGTGCCGTAGCCGAAGTCCATCGTGACGTCGCGGACCTCCATCTGGCTGCCCGGCACCTTGGACCCGAACCGCATCGTGACGCCCTCGTCGGGCTGCACCCGCACGACCAGTGCGTTCTGCCCGAGCTCCTCGGTCATCGTCGCGTCGAACGGTAGGTGCGGGGCCCGCTTGAAGATCACCGCGATCTCGGTGACGCGACGACCCAGCCGCTTGCCCGTGCGCAGGTAGAACGGCACGCCCGCCCAGCGGCGGGTGTCGACCTCGACGGTGATCGCGGCGAAGGTCTCGGTGCGCGACTCGGGGTCGTAGCCCTCCTCCTCCTTGAGCCCGACGACCTTCTCCCCGCCCTGCCACCCGCCGGTGTACTGGCCGCGCGCGGTGGTCTCCTCGAGCGGGCCGACGAGGCGCGTCGCGTTGAGCACCTTGATCTTCTCGGCCCGCAGCTCGTCGGAGGAGAAGGAGACCGGCTCCTCCATCGCCGTGAACGCGAGCAGCTGCAGCAGGTGGTTCTGGATGACGTCGCGGGCGGCCCCGATGCCGTCGTAGTAGCCGGCGCGCCCGCCGAGGCCGATGTCCTCGGCCATGGTGATCTGCACGTGGTCGACGTAGTGGCTGTTCCAGATGGGCTCGAACAGCTGGTTGGCGAAGCGCAGCGCCAGGACGTTCTGGACGGTCTCCTTGCCGAGGTAGTGGTCGATGCGGAACACCGAGTCCTCGGGGAACACCTCGTTGACGATCTCGTTGAGCTCGATCGCCGAGCCCAGGTCGTGCCCGAACGGCTTCTCGATGACGACGCGGCGCCACTGGTCGCCGTCCTGCGCCGACAGCCCCGAGCGCGCCAGCTGCTTGCAGACGACGGGGAACGCCGAGGGCGGGATCGAGAGGTAGAAGGCGTGGTTGCCGCCGGTGCCGCGGACCCGGTCGAGATCGTGCAGGGTGCGGGCGAGCTGGTCGAACGCGTGGTCGTCGTCGAAGCTGCCCTGCACGAAGCGGAAGCCCTCGGCGAGCTTGTCCCACACCTCCTGCCGGAACGGGGTGCGGGCATGCTCGCGCACCGCCTTGAGCACGACGTCGCCGAAGTCGTCGGCGGCCCAGTCGCGCCGCGCGAACCCGACGAGTGCGAAGCCCGGTGGCAGCAGCCCGCGGTTGGCGAGGTCGTAGATCGCCGGCATGAGCTTCTTTCGGGACAGGTCGCCCGTGACACCGAAGATCACCAGTCCGCAGGGGCCGGCGATGCGGGGGAGCCGCTTGTCGCGGGGGTCGCGCAGTGGGTTGGTCCAGCCGTCCGCCAGTTGACCGGCGGTTCTGCCCGTCGGCATCGGTGTCATCCCCGTTCTCCTCGCATCCGAGGCGGTTCGCCGGCCCGGGGCCGGATGGGTGTCGCGGCGGGTGCCGGTGTGGTCGTCGATGATCCTCACAGCTGTTCGACGGCGCGCGCGACCGTGACGAGCCCGCCGAGCCGGTCGCGCAGGTGCAGGCCGAGCACCGGTCGGCCGCGGGCGACCAGGTCGGCGGCGTCGGCACCGACCTGGGCCGCGACCAGGTCGGCGAGGGTCCCACCGCCCGGCACCGCACGATCATGCTCGCTCTCGCCGGTGACGACGCAGAACGCGGCGCCCGGCGCGTCGCGATGGTGGCGGCCCAGCCCGTCGTGCCCCCGGGGTGCCCAGCCGAACGTGGTGAGCAGCCCGGTCCGACGGGCCAGCTCGGGGCGCAGCACGGCGGCCGAGGCGTCGTCCACCGGGTCGAGCCAGGCCTCGACGGCGAGCGTGCCCTCGGCGCGGGCCGCGAGGGCCCGCAGCGCGTCGGCCACGCTGGTGGTGCCGTCGGGCAGCCAGTCGCCCGCCGCCCTGATCTCGACGTCCCCGTCGACCCCGACGCACGGCAGCGCCGCCGGGGTGCCCTCGGCCAGGGCCGGGGCGATCCCGCCCGCGAACGGGTCGGCGCCCAGCACCCGGGCCGCGACGGCGACGGCGTGCTGCCAGAGCACGACCTGCGCGCCGACGCCGCCGCGGGTGGCGAAGAACGTCTCGTCGCGCAGCAGGGACAGCACCCGCCCGCTGCCGCCCGCACCGGGCCACGGGTCGCCGACCAGCGGCAACGGTCCGAGCCCGCCGGTCGACCCGCCGACGAGGTGCTCGACCCACCCGGCCAGCCCGTCCGGCCCGGTGCCGGCCGCGATGCGCAGGGGCCCGGACCCTGCCGTCAGCAGGCCGGCAAGCTCCAGCGCGGGGTTCTCGGCCGCGTCCGCGACGACCGCGTCCACCGCGCCGGCCGCGTCGGCGAGGATCTCCTCGAGGTCGGCGCCCGCGAGCCCGGCGGCGACCAGCCCCGCGGCGCCGAGGGTGCCGAAGCGGGCCGGGACGTCGCGCTCGCACGTCACGACCGTGGCCCCGGCCGCGCGGGCCGGGCCGTCGAGCGGAGACCCCGGCTCGGTGACGGCGACGGTGCGCCCCGCGGGCTCGACGCCCTCCTCGCGGATCGCGTCGGCCAGCACCCGGGCCACCGCCGCCGCGGGGCCGTCCGGATCGCCCATCGGGTCGACGACGACCAGCACGGTCGTCGCCATGTCCCCGGCCAGCGCGTCGGCGACCGCGCCCGGATCGGCCGAGTCGAGGACCGTCAGCGGCGCACCCGCGGCCCGCGCGAGCAGGTCGGCGCCGTGCGCGAGCCCGGGCGCGGTGACGAGCACCACGCGACGAGCCCCGTCGACCCGGAACCGCTCACGCAGCCCCGCCACCTGCCCGAGCAGCGGCCGGGACGTCCGGGGCAGGGCGGCCCAGCCGAGCGCGTCGGTGGCGGCGCGCCCCCACACGCTCGGGTCACCGTCCCCGATCCGTGACGCGACGGTCTCACCGGCCAGCCGCGCCGCGACGAGCGCGGCGTCGGCGGCGAGCGGTCCGTCGGCGGGGTCGAGGAGTGCCATCGCCCGGTCAGCGGGAGGCGTCCAGCTGCTGCTGCACGGTCGCGGCCAGCTCGTCCCAGGACTTGTCGAACTTCTCGACGCCCTCGTTCTCGAGGACGAGGAAGACGTCGGTCAGGTCGACGCCGACGCGCTCCAGGTCGTCGAACACCCGCTGCGCCTGGGGGCCGGTGCCGGTGACCTTGTCGCCCTCGATCACGCCGTGGTCGGCGAAGGCCTTGAGGGTCTTCTCCGGCATCGTGTTGACGGTGTCGGCCACGACCAGCTCGGAGACGTAGAGGGTGTCGGGGTAGTCGGGGTTCTTGACCCCCGTCGAGGCCCACAGCGGCCGCTGCACGTGAGCGCCCTGGGCCTTCAGTGCCTCCCACCGTGCACCGGTGAAGACCTCCTGGAACGCGGCGTAGGCCAGCCGCGAGTTGGCCACGCCCGCCTTGCCGCGCAGGGCCTTCGCCTCGTCGGTGCCGATCGCGTCGAGCCGCTTGTCGATCTCGGTGTCGACCCGGGACACGAAGAACGACGCGACCGACCGGATCGACGCGAGCGGGTGCCCGTTCGCCGCGGCCTGCTCGAGGCCGCTGAGGTAGGCCTCCATGACGGCCCGGTAGCGCTCCACGGAGAAGATCAGCGTGACGTTGACGCTGACCCCCTCCGACAGCGCACGGGTGATCGCGGGCAGGCCCTGTTCGGTGGCCGGGATCTTGACCAGCAGGTTGGGCCGGTCGACCGCCTTCCACAGGTCCAGGGCCTCGGCGACGGTGGCGTCGGTGTCGCGGGCCAGCGTCGGGTCGACCTCGAGCGAGACCCGGCCGTCGACGCCGCCCGTGGCCTCCCACGTGCCGCTGAACAGGTCGCAGGCCTGCTGCACGTCGGCGACGGTGATCTCGCGCACGGCGTCGGCGACCGACGCGCCGCGGGCCGCCAGCTCGCGGACCTGCTCGTCGTAGGCCTCGCCGTGGGCCAGGGCCCCGGCGAAGATCGTCGGGTTCGTCGTGACGCCGACGACGTTCCAGTCCTCGATGAGCTCGCGCAGGTTGCCGCTGCGCAGCCGCTCGCGGGACAGGTCGTCGAGCCAGATGGACACGCCCGCGGCACTGAGGCCGGCGAGCCGCTCGTGGGTGCTCATGAAGATCTCCTCTGCTCGTGTCCCGGCACGGGGCCCGTCATGCCCGCGCGAGGCTCTTGCGGGCCGCCGCGACGGCGGCTTCGGTCGTGATCCCGAACTCGCGGAACAACGTCTGGTAGTCCGCGCTCGCGCCGAAGTGCTCGATCGAGACGTGCTCGCCGGCGTCGCCGGTGTAGCGGTACCAGGGCATCGCGATGCCCGCCTCGATCGAGACCCGGGCGCGGGTCGCGGCGGGCAGCACGTCCTCGCGGTAGAGGTCGTCCTGCTCCTCGAACCACTCGACGCACGGCATCGACACCACGCGGGTGGGCACGCCCTCGGCCTCGAGAACGGTGCGGGCCTCGACGGCGATCTGGACCTCCGAGCCCGTCGCGATGAAGATCAGCGCGGGCCCGTCGGCCCCGGACTCCTTGGCCAGCACGTACCCGCCGCGCGCGACGCCCTCGGTGGACGTGCCCTCCAGCACCGGCAGGTTCTGCCGGGTCAGCGCGAGGCCGACGGGCCCGTCGCGGCGCTCGAGGGTCGCCTTCCAGGCGGCGGCGGTCTCGTTGGCGTCGCCGGGGCGGACGAACGCCAGGCCCGGGATGGCGCGCAACGCCGCGAAGTGCTCGACGGGCTGGTGGGTGGGGCCGTCCTCGCCGAGGCCGATCGAGTCGTGGGTCCACACGAAGATCGGGTCGGCCTTCATCAGGGCGGCGAGCCGCACCGACGGACGCATGTAGTCGCTGAACACGAGGAACGTGCCGCCGTACGGCCGGGTCGGGCCGTGCAGCGCGATGCCGTTGAGCGCGGCGCCCATCGCGTGCTCGCGGATGCCGAAGTGCAGCGTCCGGCCGTACGGGTTCGCGTTCCACATGCCGGTGGCGGCGTCCTTGGGGCCGAACGAGTCGGCGCCCTTCATCGTCGTGTTGTTGCTCTCGGCGAGGTCGGCCGAACCACCCCACAGCTCCGGCAGCACGTCGGCGAGTGCGTTGAGCACCTCGCCCGACGCCTTGCGGGTGGCGATGCCCTTGGGGTCGGGCTCCCAGCTCGGCAGCGCCTTCTCCCAGCCGTCCGGGAGCTGCTGGGCGACGAGCCGGTCGTAGAGCTTGCGGCGCTCGGGCTCGCGGGCGGACCAGTCGTCGAACGACTTCTGCCACTCCTCGTGCGCGCGGCGGCCGCGGTCGCGGACCTCGCGGGCGTGGGCGAGGGCCTCGGGGTCGACGTCGAAGCTCTTCGCCGGGTCGAAGCCGAGCGCCTCCTTGACGGCCGCGACCTCGTCGGCTCCCAGTGCGGCCCCGTGCGCGGCGCCGGTGTTCATCTTGTTGGGGGCCGGGTAGCCGATGATCGTCCGGAGCAGGATGAACGAGGGCCGCTGCGTCTCGGCGCGGGCGGCCTCCAGCGCCGCGAGGATGCCGGTGACGTTCTCCCCGCCCTCGACGACCTGCACGTGCCAGCCGTAGGCCTCGTAGCGCGCCGCGGTGTCCTCGGACAGCGCGATGTTCGTGTTGTCCTCGATGGAGATCTTGTTGTCGTCGTAGACGACGGTGAGGTTGCCCAGCGCCTGGCGCCCGGCCAGCGACGACGCCTCGGAGGTGATGCCCTCCTCGATGTCGCCGTCGGAGGCGATGACGTAGATCTGGTGGTCGAACGGGCTCGCGCCCTCGGGGGCGTCCGGGTCGAACAGGCCGCGCTCGCGGCGGGCGGCCATCGCCATCCCCACCGCCGACGCCAGGCCCTGCCCCAGCGGCCCCGTGGTGATCTCGACGCCGGGGGTGTGCCGGTGTTCGGGGTGGCCGGGGGTCTTGGAGCCCCAGGTCCGCAGCGCCGCGAGGTCGTCGATGGTGAGGCCGTAGCCCGACAGGTAGAGCTGCAGGTAGAGCGTCAGGCTGGAGTGGCCGCAGGACAGCACGAACCGGTCGCGGCCGGGCCAGTCCGCATCGGACGGATCGTGCCGCATGACGCGCTGGAAGAGCGTGTACGCCAACGGTGCCAGGCTCATCGCCGTGCCGGGGTGACCGTTTCCGGCCTTCTGGACGGCGTCCGCGGCGAGCACCCGGACCGTGTCGACGGCCTTGCGGTCGAGCTCGGTCCAGTCGGCCGGTACGTCGGCGCGCAGGAGGGGGGAGACGTCGGTCGCTGACACAGGTGCGCTCCTGGGGTCGTCTCGATGTGCGGATCCCGCGTGGTCGCGGGTCCGGGTCGCGGTCAAGCCTAGTCACGGTGACCACCCCTCGTACGTGTCCGAGTGGTGTCGCGACGGTGACGGACGGCGCGTCGTCGCGAACACCCCGTGGAGATCGCCACGGAGGGGCGCGGGCGGCCGCCGTAGCGCCGGTCACCTGCGCCGGGAGCGGCACCGGTCTGCGGTCTACCCCACGGCCCGGCCCGTCATGCGTCCGGTTACCATCGACGCGCTGTAGAACTGCCGACGGACCTGCCCCGGTCCTTCCCACCACACCGAGCGAGGTACCAACTGGTGAGCGCCCCGGCGACCCCGGCGGACCCGGCGAGCACGCCGACCGCGGGCGTGCGGCGCGGCCGCGGCACGACCCGCGTGCAGCGGGCGCGCGAGGTCGTCGACTCCTACCTCGCGCTGACCAAGACGCGCATCATCGAACAGTTGCTCGTGGTCACGGTGCCGGCGATGTTCCTGGCCCAGCGCGGGGTGCCGTCGGTCTGGCTGATCCTGGCGACGCTCGTGGGCGGCGCGATGGCCGCCGCCAGCGCACACGCGCTGAACTGCGTCGTCGACGCCGACATCGACGCCAAGATGAAGCGCACCTCGCGGCGGCCGCTGGCCAAGGGCGTCGTCCCGCCGCGCAACGCGCTGATCTTCGGGCTGGTGCTGGGCGCGGTCAGCTCCGCGTGGCTCGCGCTCACCACGAACTGGCTGGCGGCAGCGCTGTCGGCCGCGGCCATCGCGTTCTACGTCCTCGTCTACACGCTGCTGCTCAAGCGGCGGACCGCGCAGAACATCGTCTGGGGCGGCGCCGCGGGATGCATGCCCGTCGTCATCGGCTGGGCGGCGGTCACCGGCACGGTCGGCTGGCCGGCGCTGGTGATGTTCGGTGTGATCTTCTTCTGGACCCCGCCGCACTTCTGGGCGCTCGCGATGCGCTACCGCGACGACTACGCGGCGGCCGGGGTGCCGATGCTGCCGGTCGTCGCGCGGCCCGACCAGGTCTCGGTGCGCATCGTCGGCTACGCCGTCGTGATGGCGCTGTGGACGCTGCTGCTGCTGCCCGTGACGTCGTGGATCTACGCGGCCGTGGCGGTGCTGGGCGGTGGCTGGTTCGTCTTCAAGAGCGTCCGGATGCACGTGGCGGTCAAGGCCGGCCGCGACGTCACGCCGATGAAGCTGTTCCACCTGTCGAACATCTACCTGTGCGTGCTGTTCGCGGCGATCGCCGTCGACGCCGCCGTCGGGCTCCCGACGTTCGGCTGGCCGTTCTGACGTCCGGCTCCTGACGTGGGGCCGCCGGCGCGCGCCGGCGGCCGTCGTCGCGGAGACCCCCGCCCGGTCAGGGCATGAGCAGCAGCTTGCCCGTCGTCCGCCTGCTCTCCAGGTCCGTGTGCGCCGTCGCCGCCTCGGCCAGCGCGTACCGGTGCCCGATGCGCACCGCCAGCGTCCCGTCGGCCACCTGGGCGTAGACGGCGGCGGCCCGGGCGCGCAGCGCCTCCGTACCGACGATGTGGTCGAACAGCTTGGGACGGGTGAGGAACACCGAGCCCTGCGCGTTGAGCCGCTGCGGGTCGACGGGCGGCACCGGCCCGCTCGCCGCCCCGTACAGCACGAGCATCCCGCGCCGGCGCAGGCTCGCGAGGCTGGAGTCGAAGGTCGTCGCGCCGACGCTGTCGAACGCCGCCGCCACGCCCTCCCCGTCGGTGGCCGCGCGGACGGCCGCTGCCAGGTCGTCGACCTCGGTGTAGCGGATCACCTCGGCGGCGCCGGCCTCGCGGGCCAGCTCCTCCTTCTCCGCCGTCGACACGGTCCCGATGACGCGGGCGCCCCGCGCGGTGGCCATCTGGGTCAGCAACAGGCCCACCCCGCCGGCCGCGGCGGTGACGAGCACGGTGTCGCCGGGGGAGACCGGGAAGGTGTCGTGGACCAGGAAGTGCGCGGTCATGCCCTGCAGCAGCGCGCCGACCGCGTGGTCGTCGGAGACGGCGTCGGGGACCGCGACCACCTTGTCCGCGGGGACGACGACCGCCTCGGCATAGCTGCCGAGCTGCTCGGTCCAGGCCACCCGGTCGCCGACGCCGAAGCCGGCGGTGCCGGCGCCGACGGCGCGGACCCGGCCGGCGCCCTCCATCCCGGCGACATAGGGCAGCTCCATCGGGTAGAGCCCGCTGCGCTGGTAGGTGTCGATGAAGTTGACGCCCGCGGCGCTCACGTCGACGAGCAGCTCACCGGGGCCGGGTTCGGGCTCGGGGACGTCGACGAGCGTGAGCACCTCCGGGCCGCCGTGCTCGCTCACCTGAACTGCCCGCATCTGTCGCCTCCTGGGGAAAGGACGGCACGGCGTCGTGTCCGGGTCGTGCCGGGGTCGTGCCGCCGATCATGCCCGTCCGCGCCACGGCCCACGGCCGTGGCGCCACGGACGGTCGGTCAGGGCTCGTCGCGGCCGGTCGCGGCGTCGGCCAGCGGGCGGGACGCCGACGCCGCGTCGGCGGTTCCGGCACCGGTCGGGGCCCCGGCGGGGTCGGCCGCGCGCGTTCCGGTCGAGGTGTCGGGCGCGGCGTCGGGCGCGGCGTCGGGCGCGGCCGCCACCGGGGTGCGGGTGGCCGTCCACACGGCCGCCGCGGCGGCGGTCACGAGCGCGGCACCCAGCACGTGCAGCGAGACGAGTGCCTCGGGCACCCCCAGGGCGTATTGGATCCCGCCGAGCGCGCCCTGCAGCAGCACGACCAGGACCAGGACCCCGTAGCGGCGGCGCAGCCGCGGGGTGGCCCCCGTGGCCCACAGCGCGAAGCCGAGGCCGACGACCAGCCCCAGGTAGCCGAACAGCAGGTCGGCGTGCAGCTGGGCGAGCGCAGGGACGCCGATGCCCAGCCGTGGGGTGGCAGCGTCGCCCGCGTGCGGCCCGGCCGCGGTGACGAGCGTCCCGGCGACGAGCAGCGCGCCGAGCGCGACCGTGGACACGATCACCAGCGCGCGCACCGCCCGCGGCACCACGGGCCGCGTCGGGGCACGGTCGCGGGCCTCCGCGACCAGTTCCACCGCGAGCCAGACCAGCACGATCGAGGCGAGGAAGTGGGGCATCACGCTCCACCAGACGAGCCCGGCCAGCACCGTCAGCCCGCCGATGACGGCCTGCGCGACGACGCCCAGCGGCATCGCGGCGGCCAGCCAGAGGAGCCGGCGGCGCCGCGGCCGGGCGCCGAGCGCGGCGAGGAAGCACGCGGCCGACACGACGACCAGCACGATCGCCAGGATCCGGTTGCCGAACTCGACCCACTGGTGCAGCGGCAGCGTCTCGGGGTGCGCGACGGGCACGAGGCTGCCGGGGAAGCACTGCGGCCACGTCGGGCAGCCCAGCCCCGACCCCGTCACCCGCACGACCGACCCGGTGACCGCGATACCGATCTGCGCGACGACGGCGGCGATCGCGAGCCGACGCATCAGCGCGGGCGGGGTCACGGGGAGACGGTCGAGCAGGGAGGGACGGGCCACGGCCCGATGGTAGGCGCAGCTCGGACGGCCCCCGGCGCCGGCCCGAGCAGACGCCCCCTTCAGTGCAGGCGGACGAACCGGGCCGCGAGGGCCGCGCCGACGACCGTCCACGCGACCAGGACCAGCACCGACTGCGTCAGCGAGCCGGCGGTCCCGGCCAGCGCGATCCGCAGCCCCTCGGCCAGCGCCCCGGACGGGAGGTACGCGGCGACGGCGGCGACCGCCGTGGGCAGCGAGTCGAGCGGGACGACGATCCCGCCGCCGAGCAGCAGGACGAACCAGATGACGTTGGCGACGGCCAGCACGATCTCCGCGCGCAGCGTCCCGCCGAGCAGCAGGCCCAGGCCGCCGAACGCCGCGCAGCCCAGCAGCACGAGCACCAGCGCCAGCCCGATCTCCCCGGCGTCGGGCCGCCAGCCGAGCAGCGCGCCGATCACCCCGAGCACGACGACCTGCACCGCGACCGTGCCCAGGACCGCCGCGAGCCGGCCGGCGACGAGCAGCCAGCGGGGCAGCGCGGTCGCCGCGAGCCTGCGGATGACGCCGTAGCGCCGGTCGAACCCGAACGCGATCGCCTGGCCGGTGAACGCCGTCGACATGACCGCGAGGGCGAACACCCCGGCGATCACGCCGTCGACGCGCGGCTCGGGCAGGTCGATGACGTGGACGAGGGTCAGTCCGACCAGCAGCACGACGGGGATGAGCAGGGTCAGCAGCACCTGCTCGCCGTTGCGCAGCGCGAGCTTCAGCTCGACGCCGGACTGGGCGGCGAGCATCCGGGGCAGCGACCCGCGGCCGGGGCGCGCGGTGAAGGTGCCGGGCTCGAACCGCAACGGGCCGGTCATCCCACTCCCTCGTCGGGGCTCGGTCGGCGCGGCCCCCGGGTGCCCCGTCACGACCGCAGCTCCCGTCCGGTCAGGTCGAGGAAGACGTCCTCGAGGCTGCGCCGCGCGATCTGCACGTCGTCGGCGAGTGCGCCCTGGTCGGCACACCACGACGTGATCGCGGAGAGCACGGGCGGGTCGATCCGGCCCTGCACGACGTAGCGGCCGGTCGCGGTCTCGGCGGCGTGGTAGCCCGCGGGCAGTGCGGCCGCGAGCTCGTCGAGGTCCATCCCGGCGCGGGCCCGGAACCGCAGCTCCTGCCGGTCGCCCGCGGCCGTGAGCTCGGCGGGCGTGCCGTGGGCGACGACCCGGCCGTGGTCGACGATGACGACGTCGTCGGCCAGCGCCTCGGCCTCTTCCATGAGGTGCGTGGTGAGCAGCACGGCGACGCCGTCGCGGCGCAGCGCCTCGACCAGGTCCCACACGAGCCGGCGCGCCTGCGGGTCCATGCCCGCGGTCGGCTCGTCGAGGAACACCAGCTCGGGGCGGCCGACGACGGCACAGGCCAGCGCGAGGCGCTGCTGCTGGCCGCCGGAGAGCCGCTTGTACGGGGTGCGCGCGCACGAGCCGAGGCCCAGCACGTCGATCAGCCAGCCGACATCGAGCGGGTGCGCCGCGCAGGTGGCGACGAGCCGCAGCATCTCCTCCGCGCGCACACCCGGGTAGGCGCCGCCGCCCTGCGGCATGACACCGATCCGGGACCGCAGCGCGTCCGGTGCGCCCGCCGGGTCGAGACCGAGGACACGGACCTCGCCCGCGTCCGCCCGGCGGAAGCCCTCGCAGATCTCGACCGTCGTCGTCTTGCCCGCGCCGTTGGGCCCGAGCAGGGCCAGCACGCTCGCGACGGGAACGTCGAGGTCGACGCCGTCGACGGCGGTGGTCGGCCCGTACCGCTTGACCAGGCCGCGCACCGTGACGGCCGCGTCGGCCGCCGCGGACGACGGCGCGCCGGCAGGGAAGCTCACGAACGGTGAGTCTACGGAGCGACGCCGGTCACGACGCCGGGGGCGCCCCGGCGAGGGCGTCGTGATGATCTCCCGCGCCGGGGCCGGCGCTCGCGCGGTGCCGGCCGCGGACGACGAGCACGGCGACGGCCAGTAGCGCGATGCCGGCGACGATGGCCATCGGCAGCTGGTAGGCGCGGAAGTCGAAGTCGGCCCCCGTCGGCGGCACCATCACCGCCAGCACGGCCGAGGCGGCCAGCGCGAGCCTGCGGTACCGCGGCAGGCCCCGGGTCGCCGCGAGCGGGATGGCCGCCCACAGCAGGTACCAGGGATGCACGACGGGCCCGAGCAGCACGACCGCGCCGAGCCCGGCGCCCAGGCCCGTGACGGGGTCGACGCGGCCGCGCAGCGTCGCGAACAGCAGCACCGCGCACAGGGCCGCGCCCGCGAGGCCGCCGATGCCGCGGGTGAGGGTGAGCGCGCTGTCGGTGTGGTCGCCGAGCCCGGCCAGGATGCCCAGCTGCCCGGAGAGCTGGCCGAGGTCGGTCGACAGCGACATCCAGCTGCGGATGCTGTTGGCGGTGCCGAGGGTGTGCACCCAGCCGAACCCGAGCCCGGTGACCCAGCCCAGCGCGCCGAGGACGACCGCCGCAACGGCGGCGAGCACCGCCGCGACGAAGGCGACGTCGCGCACCCGCCCGCCCCGCGCGCGGGCGAGGTGGACGCCGAGGAAACCGAGCGCGAGCAGGGCGGGCACCTTGACCGCCCCGCCCGCGGTGATCAGCGCGGCGCCGGGGAGCCAGCCGAGCGGGGTCTGCGCCCGCAGGCCCAGCTCGAGCCCCGCGAGCATCAGCCCGATCATCAGCGCCTCGTTGTGGATGCCGCTGACCAGGTGGAACAGCACCAGCGGGTTGGCGGCGCCGAGCCACAGCGCGAGCCCCGGCTCCACGCCGCAGCGCCGGGCCAGCTTCGGCAGCGCCCAGATGACCAGCGCGACGCCCGCGAGCGCGAGCACCCGGTGCAGGAACAGGCCGAGGACGACGTCGTCGCCCGAGAGCGCGGTGATCCCGCGGCCCAGCCCCAGGAACAACGGACCGTACGGCGCCGGGGTGTCGCGCCAGATCGTCGGGATCGCCCGGGTCAGCGGGTCGTCGACGCCGAGTGCCTGCGCCGGACCCAGCACGTACGGGTCGATGCCGCGCGCGGTGATCGCCGACTGCGCGAGGTAGCTGTAGACGTCCTTGGAGAACAACGGCGGCGCGAAGCACAGCGGCAGCGCCCAGACGATGCCCGTGCGGGCGAGCTGACGACGGTCGGGCGCCGGGTGGACCGCGCCACGCTCGTTGAGCATCCGGCCGATCCACAGCCACGCGAGCACGAGCATGCCCATGCCCGCGTAGGTGATGGCGATCGCGACGGTGACGTTGCGGCCCGGCAGGCCGAGGATGCGCAGGCCGTTGAGCGGGTTGGGGACGGGCAGCGCGCCGGCTCCGAGCGCACCGAAGGCCATGAGCAGGGCACCGGTCAGGCCGAACCGGCGGGCGATCCGGGAGGGGTCGCGGCGGTCGCGGGCGCGTGGGCGCGACGGCGCGGGCTGCGGACCGGAGGACGGGACGGCGCCGGGCCCGGAGGTCTCGAGCCCCGGTACGGCCATGCGTCGCAGGGTAGCGACCGGGTGGGCGGGTGACGCCGCTCACCCGTCGGGCGACCCCCTTTGCCGAGTGGCGGGTAAATACGCAACACTGGTGTTGTGAAAACAGCCGGGCGTCCCGATGCGGGGGAGCGGCCCGTCGACGAGCAGGGGCCCGACCAGGGCGCCGCCGCCGACGGGGGCACCCGCCTGGCCGTCGCGCGGCTGCTGCTCGAGCAGGGCCCGATCACGGCGGCGGCGGTCGCCGCGGAGCTGGAGCTCTCGGCGCCGGCGGTGCGTCGCCACCTCGACGCGCTGATCGCCGACGGGGAGGCCGAGGCCCGCCAGGCCTCGCGCCGGGCCAACCGCGGGCGGGGCCGTCCCGCTCGCGAGTACCTGCTCACCGACGCGGGCCGGGTCCGGTTCGGCCACGGCTACGACGACCTCGCGGCGAGCGCGCTGCGGTTCCTCGCCGAGACGGTGGGCGGCGGCGCGGTGAGCGCGTTCGCCGAGAACCGGGTGCTCGAGCTGCTCGGCCCGCAGGCCGAGCAGATCCGCCGCGTCTCCTCGCCCGACGCGCGGGCCGACGCGCTGGCCAAGCTGCTCACGGCGCGGGGCTACGCTGCGCAGGCCCGGGAGGCCGGGCACGGCGTGCAGCTGTGCCAGCACCACTGCCCGGTGGCCCACGTGGCCGCCGAGTTCCCGGAGCTCTGCGAGGCAGAGACCAGGGCCTTCGCCCAGCTGCTCGGCACCCACGTGCAGCGGCTGGCCACCATCGCGCGCGGCGACGCCGCGTGCACCACGCACGTTCCGCTGGAGGGCGCACCCGACGTCCTGCGGCGGCTCGGTACGGATCACTCCGGGCCGCGGGCAACGGTGCCCGTGCCGCCGGAGGATCACGCCCTCACGACCACCACTGGGCCGACCACCACGGTCCCGACAGGGAGGCAGCCCGAATGACGACCGCTCCTGAGGTGCAGCCTCAGCTGACGCAGGAGGAGACGCTCGCGACGCTCGGCCGGTACGACTTCGGCTGGAGCGACCCGGACGTCGCCGGGGCGTCCGCACGTCGCGGCCTGTCGGCCGACGTCGTCGCCGACATCTCCCGCCTGAAGAACGAGCCCGAGTGGATGCTCGAGTTCCGGCTCAAGGCGCTCAACCTCTTCGAGCGCAAGCCGATGCCGCGCTGGGGTTCGGACCTGTCGGGGATCGACTTCGACAACATCAAGTACTTCGTCCGCTCGACGGAGAAGCAGGCCGCCTCCTGGGAGGACCTGCCCGCGGACATCAAGAACACCTACGACAAGCTGGGCATCCCGGAGGCCGAGAAGGCCCGCCTGGTCGCCGGTGTCGCCGCGCAGTACGAGTCCGAGGTCGTCTACCACCAGATCCGTGAGGACCTGGAGGAGCAGGGCGTCATCTTCCTGGACACCGACACCGGCCTGCGCGAGCACCCGGAGCTGTTCAGGGAGTACTTCGGCTCCGTGATCCCGTCGGGGGACAACAAGTTCTCCGCGCTGAACTCGGCCGTGTGGTCGGGCGGGTCGTTCATCTACGTGCCGCCGGGCGTGCACGTCGACATCCCGCTGCAGGCCTACTTCCGGATCAACACCGAGAACATGGGCCAGTTCGAGCGGACGCTGATCATCGTCGACGAGGGTGCCTACGTGCACTACGTCGAGGGCTGCACGGCGCCGATCTACAAGTCGGACTCGCTGCACTCGGCCGTCGTCGAGATCGTCGTGAAGAAGGGCGGCCGCTGCCGCTACACCACGATCCAGAACTGGTCGAACAACGTCTACAACCTCGTCACCAAGCGCGCCAAGGCCGAGGAGGGCGCGACCATGGAGTGGGTCGACGGCAACCTCGGCTCCAAGGTGACCATGAAGTACCCGGCCGTGTTCCTCATGGGCGAGCACGCCAAGGGCGAGGTCCTCTCGATCGCGTTCGCGGGCGAGGGCCAGCACCAGGACGCCGGCGCGAAGATGGTCCACCTGGCGCCCAACACGTCGTCGACGATCATCTCGAAGTCGGTGGCCCGCGGCGGTGGCCGCACGTCCTACCGCGGCCTGGTCCAGGTCAACGCGCGGGCGAAGAACTCGCGCTCGACGGTGAAGTGCGACGCGCTGCTCGTCGACACGATCAGCCGGTCCGACACCTACCCCTACGTCGACGTCCGCACCGACGACGTCTCGATGGGCCACGAGGCCACGGTCTCCAAGGTGAGCGACGACCAGCTGTTCTACCTGATGAGCCGCGGCCTGACCGAGGACGAGGCCATGGCGATGGTCGTGCGCGGGTTCGTCGAGCCCATCGCGCGCGAGCTGCCCATGGAGTACGCGCTGGAGCTCAACCGGCTCATCGAGCTGCAGATGGAGGGTTCGGTCGGATGAGTTCGCCCGACACTGTCGCCGCCGCCGCGGAGGCCGGCCGGTACGGCCAGGGCGGGGTTCCGCCCGCCGGTGCGATGGAGCGGTTCACCTCCTACGACGTCGAGGCCTTCGAGGTCCCCGGCGGCCGTGAGGAGAACTGGCGCTTCACGCCGATGAAGCGGCTGCGCGGCCTGCACGACGGCACCGCGACGTTCGACGGCACCGCCGCGGTCGACGTGTCGGCGGGCGGTGCGGGTACCGGCGTGACCGTCGAGACCGTCGGCCGCGACGACGCGCGCATCGGCGAGGGCGGCGTCCCTGCCGATCGCGTCGCCGCGCAGGCGTGGTCCGCGTTCCGCGAGGCGACCGTCGTGACCCTCGACGGCACGCCCGAACCGGTCACGATCACGCTGAACGGCCCCGGTGCCGGCGCCACGGCGGTCGCGCACCTGCAGGTCCGCACCACGCCGCACACCGAGGCCACCGTCGTGGTCGAGGGTCGCGGGTCCGGCGCGCTGGCCGACAACATCGAGTTCGTCGTCGCCGACGGCTCGAAGCTCGTCGTCATCGTGACCGAGGAGTGGGCCGACGACGCCGTCCACGTCAGCGGCCAGCACATCGCGCTGGGCCGGGACGCGACGATCGTCGCCACGTCCATCGCCTTCGGCGGCGACCTGGTCCGGGTCAGCCCGACCGTCACCTACACCGCCCCCGGCGGGTCCGCGGAGCTGTTCGGCCTCGGGTTCGCCGACGCCGGCCAGCACCTCGAGCAGCGCCTGCTCGTCGACCACTCGACGCCGCACTGCAGCTCGAACGTCCTCTACAAGAACGCGCTGCAGGGCAAGGAGGGCGTCACCGACGCGCACACCGTCTGGATCGGCGACGTGCTGATCCGGGCGGCCGCCGAGCAGACCGAGACGTTCGAGTTCAACCGGAACCTGGTGCTGACCGCGCACGCGCGGGCCGACTCGGTGCCGAACCTCGAGATCGAGACCGGCGAGATCGCCGGCGCCGGCCACGCCAGCGCCACCGGCCGGTTCGACGACGAGCAGCTTTTCTACCTGCAGAGCCGCGGCATCCCCGAGGACGTCGCGCGCCGCCTGGTGGTCCGTGGCTTCTTCGGCGAGATCCTCAGCAGGATCCCGCTCGCCGAGCTGCGCGAGCGCCTCGAGGCCGCCGTCGAGGCCGAGCTGGCCGTCACCGGCGCCTGAGTCCCGGCGACAGCGCCTCGGTCCCGGCGAAGAGCCCGGACCGCCCCCACCCGCCACAGAGCTTCACAGAGCCACGGAGTCATCGAGAACACCATGTCCACTCTGGAGATCAAGGACCTGCGCGCGTCGGTCACCACCGACGCGGGCGCCAAGGAGATCCTGCGCGGCGTCGACCTCACGGTCCGCGCCGGCGAGACCCACGCGATCATGGGGCCCAACGGCTCCGGCAAGTCCACGCTGGCCTACGCCATCGCCGGGCACCCGAAGTACGAGATCACCGGCGGCGAGGTCCTCCTCGACGGCGAGAACGTGCTCGAGATGTCGGTCGACGAGCGCGCCCGCGCGGGCCTCTTCCTCGCCATGCAGTACCCGGTCGAGGTCCCCGGCGTGTCGATGGCGAACTTCCTGCGCAGCGCGGCCACCGCGGTGCGCGGCGAGGCGCCGAAGCTGCGCACCTGGGTCAAGGAGGTCAAGGGCGCGATGGACGCCCTGGAGATCGACCAGACCTTCGCCGAGCGCAGCGTCAACGAGGGCTTCTCCGGCGGTGAGAAGAAGCGCCACGAGGTGCTGCAGCTGTCGCTGCTCAAGCCGAAGGTCGCGATCCTCGACGAGACCGACTCGGGCCTGGACGTCGACGCCCTGCGCGTCGTGTCCGAGGGCGTCAACCGCTACAAGGCGGCCGGCGACGTGGGGGTGCTGCTGATCACGCACTACACCCGCATCCTCAAGCACATCACTCCCGACGTCGTGCACGTCTTCGCCGGCGGCCGGATCGTCGAGTCCGGGGGCGCCGAGCTCGCCGACGAGCTCGAGACCAACGGCTACGTGAAGTTCACCGGCGCGGCGGCGGGAGTCGAGGTCGCCTCGTGACCGCGGTGCAGGCCCCGGCGGGCGCGGGCCTGACCCGGCTCGACCCGGCGGCCCTGCGTCCGGACTTCGCGATCCTCTCGCGGACGGTCCGCAACGGCCGCCCGCTGGTCTACCTCGACTCGGGTGCGACGTCGCAGCGGCCGCGCCAGGTGCTCGACGCGGAGCGTGAGTTCCTGGAGCAGCACAACGCCGCGGTGCACCGCGGCGCGCACCTGCTCGCCGAGGAGGCGACCGACGCCTACGAGTCGGCCCGCTCGCGGATCGCCGCGTTCGTCGGGGCCGAGCCCGACGAGCTCGTCTTCGTCAAGAACGCCACCGAGGGGATCAACCTCGTCGCCTACGCGATGAGCAACTCCTCGGTCCGCACCGGGCTGGGCGCCGAGTCCGAGCGGTTCGCGCTCGGCCCCGGCGACGAGATCGTCGTGACGGAGCTGGAGCACCACGCGAACCTCGTCCCCTGGCAGGAGCTGTGCCGGCGGACCGGCGCTACCCTGCGCTGGTACGAGGTCACCGACTCCGGACGCATCGACCTCGACTCGCTCGAGCTGTCCGAGCGGACGAAGGTCGTCGCGTTCGCCCACCAGTCCAACGTGCTGGGCTCGGTGGCGCCGGTCGCCGAGCTGGTGCGGCGGGCCCGCGCGGTGGGGGCCCTCGTCGTCCTCGACGCGTGCCAGTCCGTCCCGCACATGCCCGTCGACCTGCGGGCCCTCGACGTCGACTTCGCGGTGTTCTCCGGGCACAAGATGCTGGGGCCCTCCGGCGTCGGCGTGCTCTACGGTCGCACCGAGCTGCTCGAGGCGATGCCGCCCTTCCTCACGGGCGGGTCGATGATCGAGCTGGTCCGGATGGAGGGCTCGACGTACGCGCCGCCGCCGCAGCGGTTCGAGGCGGGCGTGCCGATGACGTCGCAGGCCGTGGGCCTGGGCGCGGCCGTCGACTACCTGTCGGCGATCGGCATGGACGCCCTGCACGCGCACGAGCTGGAGCTGGCGCAGGTCGCGCTCGACGGGCTGCGGGCCCTGCCGGGCGTGCGGATCATCGGGCCGGAGACCCTGGAGAGCCGGGGCGGCACGGTCGCGTTCGTCGTCGACGGGGTGCACGCGCACGATGTCGGACAGGTCCTCGACGACCGTGGCATCGCCGTGCGCGTCGGGCACCACTGCGCGTGGCCGCTGCACCGCAGGTTCGGCGTCGCGGCGACGGTCCGGGCGTCGTTCCACTGCTACAACACCGTCGACGAGGTCGCCCAGCTCGCCGAGGGCGTGCGGGCGGCGCAGGAGTTCTTCGGCGTGGCCGGTGCGGGGACGGGCGACTGATGCAGCTCGAGCAGATGTACCAGGAGATCATCCTGGACCACTACCGGTCGCCGCACGGCTCCGGGCTGAAGGACCCGTTCGACGCGGAGTCCCAGCAGATCAACCCGACGTGCGGCGACGAGATCACGCTGCGCGTCAAGCTCGACGACGCCGGTGAGAAGGTCCTCGACGTCTCCCACGAGACGCTGGGCTGCTCCATCAGCCAGGCCTCGGCGTCGGTGCTGACCGACCTCGTGGTCGGCCAGACCGTCGACGAGGCGATCAGGATCCTCGCGGCGTTCCAGGAGATGGCCCAGGGCCGGGGCAAGGTCGAACCCGACGAGGACGTCCTCGGCGACGCGGTCGCGTTCGCCGGGGTGGCGAAGTACCCGGCGCGCGTCAAGTGCGCGCTGCTGGGGTGGATGGCGTTCAAGGACGCCGTCGTACGGGTGCAGGACGGGAAGGGAGCCACCGCATGAGCGAGACGGCGAACGAGGCCGCAGCCGCGGCGGAGCGGCCCGCCGACACAGCCGCGGCGGAGCGGCCCGCCGACACAGCCGCGGCGGAGCCGGCGGCCGACGAGGTCGTGCGCGGCGCGGCCGGCATGCCCGAGCCCCCTGCCGCCGCGGGCGAGGGCGCACCGGGTGACGCGTCGCTCGAGGACATCGAGGAGGCCATGCGCGACGTCGTCGACCCCGAGCTGGGGATCAACGTCGTCGACCTGGGCCTGGTGTACGGGCTCGCGGTCGAGGAGAAGACCGCGGTGATCGACATGACGCTGACGTCGGCGGCCTGCCCGCTGACCGACGTCATCGAGGAGCAGACCCGCGCCGCGCTCACCGGCGGTCCGTCGGGCGGCCTGGTCGACGACATCCGGATCAACTGGGTCTGGATGCCGCCGTGGGGCCCGGAGAAGATCACCGAGGACGGCCGCGAGCAGCTGCGCGCGCTGGGCTTCCGGGTCTGACCCGTGAGTGGCGATGGTCGCCACGGTGACTGTCGCCATGGCGACCACCGCCACTCACGAGCGCGTCACGCCCTGCTCAGGGCGTGCAGCTGCAGGTGCCGGTAGCCGCGGACCGATCGTGACCGCAGCCGCCGGACCCGGAAGCGCTCGTCACCGTCGAGCGCGGCCGCGACCTCCCGGTCGACGAGCACCGTGCCCGGGCGCGCCTGCGCCGTCAGCCGGGCGGCGATGTTCACCGGCTCACCGAACACGTCTCCGAAACGCGCCAGCACCTCGCCCGCGGCGAGCCCGATCCGCAGGGGCGGCAGCAGGTCGTCGGCGGCGACCTGCTCGTCGAGCGCCAGCGCGATCCCGGCGGCCGTCGCGGCGTCGTCGGCGACGAAGAGCACCTCGTCGCCGACGGTCTTCACGATCCGTCCGCGCCCCTCTGCGATCACCCCGGCGGTCCGGGCGGAGAAGCGTTCGAGCAGGTCGTCGAGCTCGGCGGCGCTGCGTCGGCGCGTCGCGCGGGTGAAGCCGACCATGTCGGCGAAGCCGACGGCGAGCGGACGGGTGTCGCTGTCGGCGGCACCGGGCGCCGCCCGCTCCAACGCGGCGGCGAGATGACGACGCCACACGTAGTCCTGCAGCCGGCCGAGCTCCGGGACGAGCGCCGCGGCCAGGTCGGCGGGGGAGCGCTCGCCCGCCGGGCCGGCGAGCACCGTGCGCAGCATCCCGACCTGCCACTCCGCGAGCCGCGACATGTCCTGCGCGACCGCCCTGGCGACGGCCTCGCGCACCCGCGGCGGCAGCAGCCCGGCGTCGCCGAGCTGCTGCATGACCCGGACGGCCTCGACGTCGCGGTCGGTGAACAGCACGTCGTCGTCGGCGGGCTCGGGGAAGCCGAGCGCGCGCCACAGGCGCTCGCCCTCCTCGGGGTCGATCCCCGCGGCGGCGATCACCTGCGGACGGGTGAGGGTGCGGGCACCACCCAGCACGGCCTCGGCGAGGCCGGGCTCCGGGCCGTCTGGCACGGGTCGCTCAGGTGGTGTGGACGATCAGCACGTCGACGCCCGCGCGGCGCGCCGCGTCCGACGGGACCGACCCGAGCAGCCTGCCGGACAGCGTGTTCAGCCCGCGGTTGCCGACGACGAGCAGGTCGGCCCCGTGGTCGCGGACCGCCGCGCGCAGCACCTCGACCGGCGCGCCGTCCACGGCGTGGGTCGACACCTCACCCGCGCCGGCCGCGCGCGCCCGGTCGGCCGCCTCGCGCAGCGCCTCCTCCGCGGGCGTCCAACCCCGAACGAGGTGGGCCTCGCCCTTGAGCGCGTCCTCCGCGCCCGCGGTGTCACCCGGGTCGGACGGGGTGAACGCCGACACGACGACGAGCTTCGCCCCGCTGTCCGCGGCGACGGACGCGGCCCGCTCGACGGCGGCGAACGAGGTCGCCGACCCGTCGGTGCCGACGACGATGGTCTTGTAGGCGGGCATGGGTCCTCCGATGCCGCGGACGGTGCGACTCTCGCTGTCCGTGTTCGGAGGCTACCGTCGGTAGCGTCGGCCGCGGGCACCCGGCGCGCGGTCGTCACCCGCTTCGGGGTCCCGCGCGGGAGCCGCGGGCAGCAGCGCGGGTCCGACGAGCCGCCCGCGCAGCGGCCAGCCCGAGCGGCCGAACAGCGCGGTCATCGCCGCGAGCGTGGCGCCCAGGTCGTCGCGGGCGCCGAGGTAGGCCCGGCGGTGCCGGTCGGGCAGTGCGAGGAACGTGTCGAAGAACGCGGGTACGTCGCGCGCGGGCATGCGCAGCAACGCCTCCAGCCCGCGCCGGCGCAGCGCGTGCACGGCCCGCGCGGTCGGCGTCCAGAGCACCGTCCGGTCGACCCGGGCCGCCGCGTCGGCCCCGTCGTCGCCCTCGGCGAGCGCCGCGGCCAGCGCGCCGGCCACCCGCGGCGCGAGCACCAGCGCCGTCGCGACGCTGAAGCCGGTGGCCGGGTGGACCAGTGGGGCCGCCGCGCCGAACCCGAGTACGCCGTCGCGGTCGTGGCGAGGGGTGTCGACGGGGAACCGCACCCGCTCGACGCGTGCACCGTCGGGCACGGCGACGCCGTGCCGGGCCAGCCGCGCGTGCAGCCGTCTGCGCAGGTCCTCCAGGGCGAGCCCGGGCCGGCGCGCGAGCGAGGTCTCCTCCAGCAGCACCGTGCCGTCGCCCAGCGCGACGCCGTAGAGGAACGTGGGCCAGCCGTCCTCGCCGTGGTCGGGGCGCCAGTCCATGAACAGGGCCTCCCCGGGCCCCACCAGCGGCAGCGCGACCTCGGCGGGCACGACGACCCCGTGCGCGGTCTGTTCCGCGGCCGCCGGCCGGCGCCAGTCCGTCGTCCCGAGGGGGCGTCGGTGGCCGCCGGCGTCGACGACGACCCGCGCGGTGAGCGACCCGCCGCCGTCGAGCACCACCCGGTGCGGCGAGGGGATCGCCACCGCCCGGCCCGCGACGACCCGCGCCCCGCCCCGACCGAGTGCCTCGTCGAGGTGGGCGCGCAGCGGCTGCGTGCCGAGCACGACGTAGTCCTGGCCCAGCCGGTGCTCGGTGAGGGCGACGGCCCGCCCCGGCGACCTCGACGCGACGACGGCGTCGGGCAGGTCCGCGGGCAGCTCGCTCGCCCACGCCGCGTACGTCGAGCGCCACGGGCGCCGCGGCGCCGGGTCGAGCAGCGTCGTGCGCAGGCCGAGGGCCGCACAGGCGGCCGCGACGGCACGCCCGGCCGGGCCCGCCCCGACGACGAGGACGTCGTCGACGGGCCGCGGACCGGCCGTCCCGGACGCCCGCGTCAGCCCGTCCCGCCGGCCGCGAGCAGACCGCCGTCGACCAGCACCGTCTCACCGCTGATCCACGCCGCGGAGTCCGACACGAGGAACCCGACGAGCGCAGCGACGTCACGCGGCTCACCGAGCCGCTTGAGCGGGTAGGACGACGCGACGCCCTCCTCGTCGTGGGCGTAGAGCGCCGTCGCGAACCGGGTCTTGACGACCGCGGGCGCGACGGCGTTGACCCGGATCCCCGGGCCGAGCTCGGCGGCGAGCTCGGCGGTGAGCCGGATGAGCGCGGCCTTGGACGCGCCGTAGGCGGCGATCGCGCCGGTGGAGCGCAGCCCGCCGACGGATGCGAGGTTGACGACGGCGCCGCCGTGCTCGGCCATCCACGCCTTGTGGGCGAGCTGCGTGTAGCCGAGCGCCGCGACGACGTTGACGTCGAAGATCTTGCGGACGGCGTCGAGGTCGGCGTCCATCAGCGGCCCGTAGATCGGGTTGATGCCCGCGTTGTTGACCAGCACGTCGAGCCGGCCGAACGTGTCGGCGGTCCGGGTGACGGCCTCCTCGCGGTGCGCGGGGTCGCCCGCGTTGCCCGCCACGGTGAGCACCCGCGACGCGTCGCCCCCGGCGGGCCCGCCGAGCAGGTGCTCGGCCGCCTCGGCCAGCACGGCCTCCTTGCGCGCCGTGATCGTGACCGATGCGCCGCGGGCCAGCAGCTCGGCGGCGATCGCGAGCCCGATGCCCCGGCTCGCGCCCGTCACGAGCGCGGCACGGCCGATGAGGTCCTGGGGGGTCGTCGCCGCCGGGGCGAGGGCTTCGTCCATGTCGTGACCCTAACCAGGGTGACCGGGTCCACGGCGTGATGTGGCCGACCCCGCGCCGACGCGGCGGGAAACCGGGGCGACACGGCCGGTACCCTGGACGTCGTGATCCGGATCGGGTAGCGCCCGTCGTCGTCGACCGCCGTGCCGCATTCCCGCGACCGTCCCCCGGATTCTGGAGCCTCCTTCGT
Source organism: Pseudonocardia sp. D17 (assembly GCF_036984265.1). Lineage (NCBI taxonomy): Bacteria > Bacillati > Actinomycetota > Actinomycetes > Pseudonocardiales > Pseudonocardiaceae > Pseudonocardia > Pseudonocardia sp. D17. The sequence goes on from NZ_BPRG01000122.1 coordinate 53,820, forward strand.
GATCACCGCCACCGACATGGAACTGCGTGCCGGGTCCCGGATCCTGCTGTCCGGGGCGACGCTGCGCGTCCAGCCGGGCGACCGCATCGGTCTCGTCGGGCGCAACGGCGCCGGCAAGACCACGTCGATGCGGGTGCTGGCAGGGGAGTCCGAGCCCTACGGCGGCACCGTCGGGGCCAACAGCCCGGTGGGCTACCTGCCGCAGGACCCGCGCGAGGGCGACCTGCGGGTCACGGCGAAGGACCGGGTGCTCTCCGCGAAGGGCCTCGACGAGCTGCTGCGCCGCATGGAGAAGGCGCAGACCGCGATGGCCGAGCTGGTCGACGGCGCGCAGAACGACAAGGCCGTCCGCGAGTACGGCCGCATCGAGGAGCGGTTCGCCGCGCTCGGCGGGTACGCCGCCGAGAGCGAGGCGGCCCGGATCTGCGCCCACCTCGGGCTGCCCGAACGCGTGCTCGGCCAGCCGATCGCCACCCTCTCCGGCGGGCAGCGCCGCCGCGTCGAGCTCGCCCGGATCCTGTTCGCCGCGACCGACGGGGGCGGTGCCCCCAGCGGTACGACGCTGCTGCTCGACGAGCCGACCAACCACCTCGACGCCGACTCGATCACCTGGCTGCGGCAGTTCCTGTCCGCGCACGACGGCGGGCTGGTCGTGATCAGCCACGACACCGACCTGCTGGCCGCCGTCGTCAACAAGGTGTGGTTCCTCGACGCCACCCGCGGCGAGGTCGACGTCTACAACATGGACTGGAAGCGCTACCTCGACGCGCGCGCCACCGACGAGAAGCGCCGCCGCCGCGAGCGCGCCAACGCCGAGAAGAAGGCCGCGGCACTGCACACCCAGGCGCTCAAGATGGGCGCCAAGGCGACGAAGGCCGTCGCGGCCAAGAACATGGCCCGCCGCGCCGACGAGCTGCTCGCCGGGCTCGAACCCGAGCGGAAGAACGACCGGGTCGCGAAGATCCGGTTCCCCGACCCCGCGCCGTGCGGGCGGACCCCGATCACGGCGGAGGGGCTGTCGAAGGCGTTCGGGTCGCTCGAGGTGTTCACCGGCGTCGACCTCGCGGTGGACCGCGGGGCCAAGGTCGTCGTGCTCGGCCTCAACGGTGCGGGCAAGACGACGCTGCTGCGGCTGCTCGCCGGGACCGAGGTCCCCGACGCCGGGCAGGTCGTCCCGGGGCACGGGTTGCGCACCGGCTACTTCGCGCAGGAGCACGACACCCTCGACATGGACGCGACGGTCTGGGAGAACATCCGGCACGCGTCACCCGACACCCCCGAGCAGCAGCTGCGTACGGTGCTGGGCACGTTCATGTTCTCCGGCGAACAGCTCGAGCAGCGGGCGGGGACGCTGTCGGGCGGCGAGCGGACCAGGCTGGCCCTCGCCGGCCTCGTGTCGAGCTCGGCCAATGTGCTGCTGCTCGACGAACCGACCAACAACCTCGACCCGGCCAGCCGCGAGCAGGTGCTCGACGCGCTGCGCCGGTTCGCGGGCGCCGTCGTCCTCGTGACGCACGACCCCGGCGCGGTGGAGGCGCTCGACCCCGACAAGGTGATCGTGCTGCCGGACGGAACCGAGGACCTGTGGTCGGCGGACTACCTCGAGCTGGTCCAGCTCGCCTGACCCTCGCGAGCCCCCGTCCGTGGTCGTTCGGGACCGCGACACCCGGATGACCGCGTCCGATCGCCACCGACCGCGATGATCACCCATCCGCGTGATCCGTTCGGGGGAACCGTTCACCGATCATCGAGTCGATCATCTGGCACGTTCCTACCCCGTGGTCGATCATTGCCGCACCGCGAGCCGAGCGGGGCTCGGGGGCCGCGGACGGCCCGCGGCGGGGCAGAGGAGGTCAATGACGTGGCCGACCTGAAGAAGGGCGCCCGGATCACCGGCGCACAACGGGACAAACTCGCGACCGACCTGAAGAAGAAGTACGAGAAGGGGGCGAGCATCCGGGCCCTGGCCGAGCAGACGGGACGGTCCTACGGCTTCGTGCACCGGGTGCTGAGCGAGACCGGTGTGACGCTGCGCGGCCGTGGCGGGGCGACCCGCACCAAGAAGAAGTAGGTGGTACCGGCCCGCGACGCGGGCCCGCGGTTCGACCCGCCCCTGCAGCGCGTCCTGGTCCGACGCGCACCGCCGGGGCACCCGGAGACGACCGGGTAGCGTCGGCCACCGGGACGGGCGCTCGGCCCGCCCGCCCTGGACGAAAGGCGGACTCGGTGACCTCTGCGCACTCGGTGGACCCTGTGACCGACGGACCGGCTCCCGCGGTCGACGCGGACCTGCTGTCGCGTGGCGGGGTCGTCCTCACGGTCGACGGCGTGCGGGCGACGGTGACCCTCGACCGGCCGGACCGGCTCAACGCGCAGACCCCGGACACGTGGCAGGCCCTCGCCGCCATCGGTGAGGGCCTGCCCGCGGAGGTGCGCGCGGTCGTCGTGCGCGGGGCCGGGCGGGCATTCTCCGCCGGGCTCGACAGGCGGATGTTCACCCCCGAGGGGATCGACGGCCACCCCGGCGTCGGCACGATCGCCGGCCTCTCCGACGCCGACGGCGACGAGGCCATCGCCGCGTTCCAGGCCGGGTTCGTGTGGCTGCGCGACCCGGCGCGGGTGACCGTCGCGGCCGTGCAGGGGCACGCCATCGGCGGCGGCTTCCAGCTCGCACTCGCCTGCGACATCCGGATCGCGGCGGAGGACGCGCAGTTCTGCATGGCCGAGCCGGCGCTGGGCATCGTGCCAGACCTGGGCGGGACGTTCCCGCTGGTCCGCGCGGTCGGGTACGCGCGGGCCGTGGACATCTGCCTCACGGGCAGGCGGATCGGCGCGGAGGAGGCCCTGGCCATCGGCCTGGTGCAGCAGGTCGTCCCCGTCGACCAGCTCGACGCGGCGACCGACACCGCGGTCACCGCCCTCACGTCCGCACCCGCGGGCGCCGCCCGGGAGACGCTCGCCCTGCTGGCCGGGGTGGCCGACGGCGTCGATCCCGCCGGGGCGCTCGCCGCGGAGCGGGCCGCCCAGCTGCGCCGGCTGCGGGCCCTGGCCGCCGGCGACTGACATCGGGCGTGGCGTCGCGGCCGGGAGCGTGGCGTCGCGGCACCCGGTGGCTGTCGGCGACACGGTCGTGAGTGGCGACGGGCCGGCGCGAGCCCGACCGTCGCCGTCCCTCGCCGCCGTCGGTGTCCAGGGGCGGTAGCGCGGTCCGCGGGGGCCGCAGCGTGTCGACGATCTCGTCGTCCCGGCCGGGATCCGGTCGCCAATTAGTTGTAGCGTGCTAACTGTTCGGTACGCCACGACGAACGGAGCGGGATGCCGGAGATGACGGCGCGGACGCGCTCGGTGATCCTCGCGATCTGCTGTTCCAGTCTCTTCGTCGTCAGCCTCGACAACACGATCGTCAACGTCGCGCTGCCGGCCATCTCGCGCGATCTGGGCTCCTCGGTGAGCAGTCTGCAGTGGGTCGTCGACGCGTACCTGCTCGTGCTGGCGAGCCTGCTCATGCTCGCGGGCTCGACCGGGGACCGGATCGGCCGTCGTCGGGTGTTCCAGACCGGTCTGATGCTGTTCGGTCTCGGTTCGCTGCTGTGCAGCCTCGCCCCGAACACCGGGTCGCTCATCGCCTTCCGGATGCTGCAGGCCGTCGGCGGCTCCATGCTCAACCCCGTCGCCATGTCGATCATCACGAACGTCTTCACCGAACGGCGGGCCCGGGCCAAGGCGATCGGGGCGTGGGGGAGCGTCGCCGGGATCAGCATGGCGCTCGGCCCACTGCTGGGCGGGGTGCTCGTCGACGCCGTCGGATGGCGGTCGATCTTCTGGGTGAACGTGCCGGTGACGCTGGTCGTCGTCGTGCTCGCGGCGCGGTTCGTGCCCGAGTCGCGGGCCGAGCGACCGCGCCGCATCGACCCGATCGGCCAGGTGCTGGTCGTCCTGCTGCTCGCAGGCGTCACCTTCGCGATCATCGAGGCGCCGGTGCGTGGCATCGGGTCGCCGTGGATCCTCGGGTCCGCCGCGGTCGCGGTCGTCGCGCTGGCGGTGCTCGTGCCCGTCGAGCTGCGCCGCCGCGAGCCGCTGCTCGATCCGCGGTTCTTCCGCAGCGTCTCGTTCAGCGCGGCCACCGTCATCGCGATCGCCGCGTTCGCCGCGCTGGCCGGGTTCCTCTTCCTCAACGCCCTCTACCTGCAGACGACCCGCGGCTACAGCGCCCTGCACGCGGGGCTCCTGACGTTGCCCATGGCCGCCGCGGTCGCGCTGCTGCCACCACTGTCGGCACGGCTGGTCGGCACCCGGGGCCCGCGGATTCCGCTGATCGTGGGCGGTCTCGGGCTCGCCACCGGCGGCGCGCTGCTGACGGGGCTGACCGAGACGACGTCGCTGGGCCTGCTGCTGGTCGCCTACGTCGTGTTCGGGATCGGCTCGGGCATGGTCAACGCCCCGATCACCAACGCCACCGTCTCCGGGATGCCGGTCAGCCAGGCCGGGGTGGCGGCCGCGGTCGCCTCGACGTGCCGGCAGGTCGGATCGGCGCTGGGTGTAGCGGTGCTGGGCGCGATCGTCACCTCGCGGACGACGGGCCCCGGCGCGGTCGGGCTGGCGGAGGCGAGCCACACGGCGTGGGTCGTGGTGACGGTGTGCGGGATCGCCGTCGCCGTCCTCGGGGTGGTGTGCACGAGCCGATGGGGACGGCGCGCCGACGAGCGCGCGGCGACCCGGATCGCCGACGAGGTGGGCCGGCAGCCTGCCGCGGCCTGATTCGCGCCCACCGGGTGCGCCGTTGCACCCAACGGACGGTGCTCACGTTCGCAGCCGGAGTGACCCGGGTCAACCCGCCGTGACCGGTCCGTGACAGCACCGCCGATCGGGTGGGGCGGCTCGTCCGGCCTCGTCCCGCAGCGGGCGGCGCCGCGGCCGGACGGCGCGGCGGCTCAGCCCACCGCGCCCGCGCCGTCCACCGGAGCGGTGGTGCGGCGCACCGACTGCTCGACGACGTCGAGCACGCTCGCGAGATGACCGGCCGGCAGGCCCATCGCCAGGTGCGACACCAGGCCCTCGAGCACGAGCTCCAGGTACTGGGTGAGCACGGTGAGGTCGACGTCCGCGCGCAGCGCACCGGACGCGGCCTGGCGCTCCAGCCGGTTGCGGGTCGCCGTCGTGAGCTCGGCGGAGTAGGCCTGCCAGTGCCCGCGGAACGCCTCGTCGGTGCGCGCCTTGCGGGCCATCTCGAGATATGTCCCCGTCCAGCCGGCAGGGCGGCTGTCGGGCGAGGACAGCAGCTCCCGCATGACCTGCACGAGCCCCTGCTCGGCCACCACCGCCGCCATCACGCGGGCGTCCTGCTCGGCGATCGCGAGGAACAACGCCTGCTTGTCGCGGAAGTAGTGGAAGATCGCGCCACGCGAGAGCCCGGTCGTCTGCTCCAGCCGCCGGACCGTCGCCCCCTCGTAGCCGTGGCGGGCGAAGCACTCGCGCGCCCCGTCGAGGATCTGACGGCGGCGCGCCTCGAGCTGGTCGGAGCTGACGCGGGGCACGCCTCCAGTATTCCGTACGTACGGATTGCAGGGGAGCCGATGCCGGCCACATGATCGTCATTGTTCGGTCATCTGCAACTGTCGGTCCCCGCGGGTACCGTTTCCGCCGTGGTCCACGAGGTGGAAGTCGCGGCGTCCTCGCCGTCGCACACGCCGGCGGCGGCGCGGCAGCTTCGCAGCCTGTCGGAGGCGGAGGCGTACGTGGCGTCGGTATGTTTCAAGCACGGCCCACCGCGGCTGCAGGGTGTCGAGCTCGAATGGCTCGTCCACTCCGGCACCGCCCCCGGGGCACCGCCGGACCGCGCGCGCCTGGCTTCGGCCCTCGGCCCGCACGCCCCCACCACCCTCGTCCCGTCCTCCCCGGCCCAACCGCTCCCGCACGGATCGACCGTGACGGTCGAGCCCGGCGGCCAGGTCGAGCTGGCCAGCCCGCCGCTCGCCGATCTGGACTCGCTCGTCCGCGTCACCGCCGCCGACGCCGCGGAGCTCCACCGCCGCCTCGCGGCCTGCGGTCTCGTCGTCCAGCCGCGGGCCACCGACCCGCTCCGGCCGCCGACGCGGATCCTCGACCATCCGCGCTACGCCGCGATGGAACGCGCCTTCGACCGCCGCGGTCCGCACGGCCGCAGCGGGATGTGCTCGACGACGGCCGTCCAGGTGTGTCTCGACGTCGGGACGGCCGCCGACCTGCCGCTGCGCTGGGAGGCCCTGCACGCTCTCGGACCGGTGCTGCTGGCGGCCTTCGCGAACTCGCCCGTGCTCGCGGGGCGCCGGACCGGCTGGAAGTCGTCGCGGATGGCCTGCTGGCTCTCCGCCGACCCGACGCGGACGACCCCGCCTCGCCCGCGCTCGGCCGACCCGGTCACCGACTGGGCCGCCCGGGTTCTCGGCACCCCGCTGCTGTGCGTGCGCCGCGACGACGGGCCGTGGGACGCGCCGCCCGGCGTCACGTTCGCCGACTGGATCGCGGGCGCGTTGCCCACCGCGCCGACGACGGCCGATCTCGACTACCACGTGTCGACGCTGTTCCCGCCGGTGCGGGCGCACGGCTTCCTCGAGGTCCGCTACGTCGACGGGCAGGCCGGTTCCGGCTGGGCCCTGCCCATCGCCGTGCTGGTCGCCCTGCTGTCGCGGCGCGAGGTCACCGAGCGCGCGCTCGAGCTGAGCCGGCCCGTCGCCGACCGCTGGATCGAGGCGGCCCGCTGTGCCCTCGCCGACCCGGCGTTGGCCGCGGCGGCCGGGTCCGTGTTCGAGCTCGCCTGCGCCGCGGCGCGCGAGGTGGGCGCCCCGGCCGACGTCGTGACCGCGCTCGAGGACATGACCGCGCGACGTGTCCTGCGGGGCCGGTGCCCGGCCGACGACCTGCTCGACGAGGAACGGCTGCGCCCGCAACCCGTCGTCGACACCGGTGACGGGTGGCCGCTGCTCACCAGCGTGGTGGCGCCGGCCGCCCTGTCCACCGCCGTCCCGGAAGGAGACCCGTCGTGACCGAGGTGCCGACCGTCACCGATCCCGCTGCGCCCGACGGCGACGCGATCGAGAGCGAGGCGGCCGTCCGCGACCGGGTGGTGCGGCTGCTCGAGCGCTCCCGCACGCGCAGCATCGCGCTCACCGACGCCGTCGACGAGGCCGACCTCGTCGCGCAGCACTCACCGCTGATGTCGCCGCTGGTCTGGGACCTCGCGCACATCGGCAGCCAGGAGGAGCTCTGGCTGGTCCGCGACGTCGGCGGCCGCGAGCCGCTGCGCCCGGAGATCGACGGGCTCTACGACGCGTTCCAGCACAGCCGCGCGAGCCGCGTGGACCTGCCGCTGCTCACCCCGCCGGAGGCGCGGGCCTACGTCGCCGAGGTGCGCGACAAGGCGCTCGACGCGCTCGGATCGACCCCGCTGCGCGGGCACCGGCTCGTCGAGCACGGTTTCGCGTTCGGGATGATCGTCCAGCACGAGCAGCAGCACGACGAGACCATGCTCGCCACCCACCAGCTGCGCGCGGGCGCGCCCGTGCTGCACGCCGAGCCCCCGCCGCCCGGCCCGGGCCCGGCGCGGCTCGGGGCGCGCGAGGTCCTCGTCCCGGCGGGCCCGTTCGTGCAGGGCACGTCGACCGAACCGTGGGCGCTCGACAACGAGCGGCCCGCGCACACCGTCGACCTGCCGGCGTTCGTCATCGACACCTACCCGGTCACCAACGCCGAGTACACCGCGTTCGTCGAGGCCGGCGGGTACGACGACCCGCGCTGGTGGAGCGCACGCGGTTGGGCACACCGGGTCGAGGCGGACCTGCGGGCGCCGCAGTTCTGGGAGCGCGACGCGTCGGGAACGTGGTGGCGGCGCCGGTTCGGCGTCGTCGAGCCGGTGCCGGCCGACGAGCCCGTCGTGCACGTCTGCTTCCACGAGGCCGCGGCCTACGCCGCCTGGGTGGGCAAGCGCCTGCCCACGGAGGCGGAATGGGAGAAGGCGGCCCGCCACGACCCCGCCACCGGGCGCTCCCGGCGCTACCCGTGGGGCGACGAGGAGCCCGGTGCCGGCCACGCCAACCTCGGGCAGCGGCACCTGCAGCCGGCGCCGCTCGGCGCCTACCCGGCAGGGGTGTCGGCGCTGGGCGTGCATCAGATGCTGGGCGACGTCTGGGAGTGGTGCGACAGCGGCTGGGAGCCCTACCCGGGATTCGAGATGTTCCCGTACCCCGAGTACTCGCAGGTGTTCTTCGGCGGCGACTACAAGGTGCTGCGCGGCGGGTCGTTCGGCACGGACCCGTCGGCGGTCCGGGCGACGTTCCGCAACTGGGACCACCCGATCCGCCGCCAGATCTTCTCCGGGTTCCGCTGCGCGCGCGACGCGTCGGCGGCCGAGGCGGCGGAGTCGTCCGGCGTGCCGACCGGGGGTCGATGACGGCGTGTGCCGCCATCTCGCGTACCTCGGCCCGCCGGTGACGCTGTCGACACTGCTCACGGAGCCGTCGCACGCGCTGCTGCGGCAGTCGTGGGCGCCGCGCGACATGCGTGGCGGCGGCACCGTCAACGCCGACGGGTTCGGGGCCGGCTGGTACCCGGGTTCGGGGGCGCCGCCGGTCCGCTACCGCAGCGACCGGCCGATGTGGTCGGACACGTCGTTCGCCGCGCTGGCCGGGGCGACGCGTTCGGCCGCGGTGCTGGCCGCCGTGCGGTCCGCGACGACGGGCATGCCGGTGGTGAGCACCGCGGCGGCACCGTTCACGGAGGGTCGCTGGCTGTTCAGCCACAACGGTGTCGTCCGCGGATGGCCCGCGTCGGTGGCGGGCGTCGCGGCACGGCTTCCGGTCACCGACCTGCTCACCCTCGACGCGCCCACCGACTCGGCCCTGCTCTGGGCGCTGGTGCGCGACCGGCTGCGTGCGGGCCGTGACCCGGGCGACGCGCTGGCCGCCACCGTCGCCGAGATCGCGGCCGTCGCCCCTGGGTCGCGGCTCAACCTCCTGCTCACCGACGGCTCGGCGATCTGGGCGACCGCGTGGGACCACGCGCTGTCCGTGCGCGTGCTGCCCGCCGCGGGGACCGCCGCGGCCGCGGTCACCGTCGTCTCCGAGCCGTTCGACGACCTCCCCGGCTGGGCCCCCGTGCCCGACCGGCACCTCGTACGGGCCGTACCGGGCCGGTACCACCTCGACGCGCTCACGACCGTGGGCGCGACGTCGGCGACGGCGGGATCCGGGCCGTCGCCGGTGATCGGATAGGAGTCCGATGTCTGTCGTCCAGCTCGACGTCCACCTGACCGACGCCGACGCCGCAGCCGCCCTGCGCGCCGACGTGACCAGGGGCCTCACGTCCGAGCCGAAGGTCCTGCCGCCCAAGTGGTTCTACGACGCCCGCGGCAGCGAGCTGTTCGAGCGGATCACCGAGCTGCCCGAGTACTACCCGACCCGCACCGAGCGGGCCCTGCTGGAGTCGAGCGTCGACGAGATCGCCGCGGCGTCGGGCGCCGACACGATCGTCGAGCTCGGGTCGGGCTCGTCGGCCAAGACCCGGCTGCTGCTCGACGCGTTCGCCCGCGCCGGGACGCTGCGCCGCTACGTCCCACAGGACGTCAGCGAGGCGGCCCTGCGCGGCGCGCTCGACCAGCTCACCGAGGAGTACCCGGGACTGGAGCTGCGGGGCGTCGTCGGCGACTTCACCCGCGACCTCGGCCGGTTGCCCGGCGGTGGCCGCCGGATGATCGCGTTCCTCGGCGGCACGATCGGCAACCTGCTGCCCGCGGCACGGGCGCAGTTCCTCGCGCACGTGCGGTCGGTGCTGGAGCCGGGGGAGCAGCTGCTGCTGGGGACCGGGCTGGTCGTCGCACCCGAGGTCGTCGTCCCGGCCTACGACGACGCCGCCGGCGTCACCGCGGAGTTCAACCGCAACGTCCTGCACGTGCTCAACCGGGAGCTGGGGGCCGACTTCGAGCCCGAGGCGTTCGACCACGTGGCCCTGTGGGACGCGGAGAACGAGTGGATCGAGATGCGGCTGCGGGCGCAGCGGGCGATGACGGTGCACGTCCGCGAGCTCGGTCTCACGGTGCGCTTCGCCGAGGGCGAGGAGCTGTGCACCGAGGTCTCGGCGAAGTTCCGCCGCAACGGGGTCCGGGAGATGCTGGCCGGCGCGGGCTTCGAGCTGACCCGCTGGTGGGCCGATCCGCTCGACCGCTTCGGCCTGAGCCTTGCGACGGCCGTCCGGCCCGGCGAACCCGTGCGGTGACCCGTCGACCGTGGACCGGAGCGCCGGGGGGCCGCGTCCCCGGCGCTCCCGCTCCGGCCGGTGCGTGGTGACCGGCCGCGTCACTAGGCTCCTCCGCATGAGCACGGCCGACGAGCACTCCCACGACTGGCGCACCGACGGCGTGCGGGTCGTCCCCGGCGACGCGCTGGACACCAACACGCCGCAGACCCCGGGCATGAACCGGGCCGCGGCGATCGACCACGCCCGGGTCGGCGCGCAGAAGCTGTGGGCAGGCACGGTGACCATCCACGCGGGCGCCAAGACCGGCGCGCACCATCACGGTGAGCTGGAGAGCGTCATCTACGTGATCCGGGGCAAGGCATGCATGCGCTGGGGGGAGAACCTCGAGTACACGGCGGAGGCGGGTCCCGGCTCGTTCATCTTCGTGCCGCCGTACGTGCCCCACCAGGAGATCAACGCGCTCGACGACGAGCCGCTCGAGTGCGTGCTCACCCGCAGCGGGCAGGAGCCGGTCGTGGTGAACCTCGACATCGAGGGCGTCGCCGATCCCGTCGAGGTGCCGTGGGTCGACCCGGGGCACCCGCACCCCTGACCGCCAACTCCCGACCGCGAATCCCCGACCGCGACACGCCGACCCCGCGCGCCGACGACCCGGCGCCGCCGTCCGCGCCCGCGCCGTGTGATCCCGCGTCGCACCACCCACCGGAGCTCCGCATGACCGCCGCACACGATCATCTCGTCCGTACCCCGCTCGACGCCGAGCACGAGGCGCTCGGGGCGACGTTCACCGACTTCGCCGGCTGGCGCATGCCCGTTCGCTACGGCAGCGACCTCGCCGAGCACCACGCCGTCCGGACCGCGGCCGGGCTGTTCGACCTGTCGCACATGGGCGAGGTCGAGTTCGAGGGCCCGCAGGCGGGGGCCGCGCTCGACCACGCGCTCACCGGGGCGATGTCGGCGATGCGTGTCGGCCGGGCGAAGTACTCGCTGCTGTGCGCCGCCGACGGCGGCGTGCTCGACGACCTCGTCGTGTACCGGCTCGCCGAGGAGCGGTTCCTGGTCGTCGTGAACGCGGCCAACGCCGGCGCCGACGCCACCGAGCTCGCCCGCCGTGCCGAGGGTTTCGACGTCCGGGTCCGTGACCGGTCGGCCGACACGGCGCTCGTCGCCGTCCAGGGCCCGCGGGCGGCCGAGATCGTCCGCGGCCTCGTCCCGGACCCGGCCGTCGTCGACGAGCTCCGCTACTACGCGGCCACGCCGGCCGCCGTGGCCGGGATCGAGATCCTGCTGGCGCGCACCGGGTACACGGGCGAGGACGGCTTCGAGCTGTACGTGCCCGGCGCCGACGCACCCGCGCTCTGGCGGGTCCTGCTCGATGCCGGCCGGCCGCACGACCTCCAGCCGGCCGGGCTGGCCTGCCGGGACACGCTGCGCCTGGAGGCCGGGATGGCGCTCTACGGTCATGAGCTCACGGTCGACACCGACCCGTTCGCGGCCGGGCTGCGCCGTGTGGTCGCGCTCGACAAGGAGTTCGTCGGACGCGACGCGCTCGCCGCCCGGGCCGAGTCCGAGCCGGCCCGGGTCCTGGTCGGGCTGACGGGGGAGGGACGCCGGGCGGGCCGGGCCGGCGCCGCGGTCCTCGACGCCGACGGATCGCTGGTGGGGGAGGTGACCTCCGGCGTCCTGTCGCCGACGCTCGGAGTCCCGATCGCGCTGGCCTACGTCGACGCCGCGCTGGCCGCGCCCGGTACGGCGGTCGAGCTGGACGTCCGGGGCCGGCGGCAGCCGTACACCGTGACGGAGCTGCCGTTCTACCGGCGCTGACGCGGCCGACTCTGTCCCGGTGGGAGCCGGGCTCGCCCCTTCTCTCTGGTAAACGATTCATTGACACAACGCGCGAACCGGTTGGCCCTCGAGGACCCTGCCGGCACCGCGCCCGACTGACGCGGCACGGGGGAGCGGGCAGGTTCCTGCCTGTCTGGTCGACCCGGCTCCGGGCTCCTCGGCACCCCGCCGACTCCGTGCGAGGGTGAGGTACCACCGGCCGGTCCGACCCGCCCTACCTGCTCGTCGCCGGCGCGAAGCTCAGACTCTGGAGACCGCGACGAACCGCCCCTGCCGCGGAACTCGTGGAGGGAGCGCGCAGCGCGCCGCTGGCTGTCCGCCGGCGCCGACCGGCAGCGGGACATCGATCCCGGCCAGTGCCGGCACCCCCGAACAGCTCCTGTGAGTGGCGGCACCGTGCCGCGTACCGGGCGGGCGGAGATCGACCCGGGCGGACATCGACCCGGGCGGACATCGACGGAGACGAACGGCGCGTCCGACCCAGCGCCGGGTCCGGGGAATGCCACCCGTCGCGGCGACGTTCTGCTCCTCCGCAAGTGCGGCCGCAACCTCAGGGTCGTCGTACGCCCGCCCACGAGCAGTGGGGTTGCGGCCGGCGGGTTGCCCGCAACCCCGCTGCTGCCGGATCGGCCGGCGGAAGCGGTGAGGTTGCGGCGGGAGGAGGTCATGGTGGGGACGCAGGTGCCTCTCCATGTGTAAACCAATCATTGACGCGCCGGAAACGATCTTGGCACCAGGGAGACTGATCTCAAAGGAAAAACCAGCCACGACGACGGGGGCGGCCCCCGTGGGAGCCGCCCCCGTCAGAAGGTGGGTCGGATCAGCCGGCGAGCATGCCGCGCAGCACGTACTGCAGGATGCCGCCGTTGCGGTAGTAGTCCGCCTCGCCGGGGGTGTCGATGCGGACGACGGCGTCGAACTCGATGGTCGAGCCGTCCTCCTTGGTCGCGGTGACCGTGAGCGTGCGCGGGGTGGTGCCGTCGTTCAGTGCCGTGATGCCCGCGATGTCGAAGGTCTCCGTGCCGTCCAGGCCCAGCGACGCCGCCGACTCGCCCTGCGGGAACTGCAGCGGGATGACGCCCATGCCGATCAGGTTCGAGCGGTGGATGCGCTCGAAGGACTCGACGATGACGGCCTTCACGCCCAGCAGCGCGGTGCCCTTGGCCGCCCAGTCACGCGACGAGCCCGAGCCGTACTCCTTGCCGCCCAGCACGACGAGCGGGGTGCCCGCGGCCGCGTAGTTCTGCGCGGCGTCGTAGATGAACGCCTGCGGGCCGCCGTCCTGGGTGAAGTCCCGGGTGTAGCCGCCGGAGACCCCGCCGTCGACGATGGCGTCCAGCAGCTGGTTGCGCAGCCGGATGTTGGCGAACGTGCCGCGGATCATCACCTCGTGGTTGCCGCGCCGCGAGCCGAAGGAGTTGTAGTCCTTCTTGTCCACGCCGTTCTCGTCGAGGTACTGCGCGGCCGGGGTACCGGGCTTGATCGACCCGGCGGGGGAGATGTGGTCGGTGGTGACGGAGTCGCCCAGCAGCGCGAGGACCCGCGCGCCGGTGATGTCCTGCACCGGCGCCGGCTCGGTCGTCATGCCCTCGAAGTACGGGGGCTTGCGCACGTAGGTCGACGCCGGGTCCCACGCGAAGGTCTGGCCCTCGGGGGTCGGCAGCGAGCGCCAGCGCTCGTCGCCGCGGAAGACGTCGGAGTAGCTCTTGGCGAACATCTCCTCGTCGATCGCGGCGTCCATGACGGCGTTGACGTCCTCGGTCGAGGGCCAGATGTCGGCGAGGAAGACGTCCTTGCCGTCGCCGTCCTTGCCCAGCGGCTGGGTCTCGAAGTCGAAGTCCATGGTGCCGGCGAGGGCGTAGGCGATGACCAGCGGCGGGGACGCCAGGTAGTTCATCTTGACGTCCGGGTTGATCCGGCCCTCGAAGTTGCGGTTGCCCGACAGCACGGAGACGACGCTGAGGTCGGCCTCGTTGACTGCCGCCGAGATCTCCTCGGGGAGCGGGCCGGAGTTGCCGATGCAGGTGGTGCAGCCGTAGCCGACGAGGTTGTAGCCCAGCTTGTCCAGGTACGGCCAGAGGCCGGCCTTCTCGTAGTAGTCCGTGACGACCTGCGAGCCGGGCGCCATCGACGTCTTCACCCAGGGCTTGACGGTCAGCCCCTTCTCGACGGCGTTGCGTGCCAACAGGGCCGCGCCGAGCATCACCGAGGGGTTCGAGGTGTTGGTGCAGGAGGTGATCGAGGCGATCACGACGGCGCCGTGGTCGAGCACGAACTCCCCGCGGGAGGCCGAGGTCACCGTGGTCGGCTTGGACGGCCGGCCCTCGCAGCCGTCGGCCGCGGAGAACACGACCGGGGCCGCCTCGTGGCCGTGGGTGGACGTCGCCGGCGCGTCGCTGGCGGGGAAGGACTCGTCGGAGGACTCGTCGACACCCGAGAGCGGTTCGACGACGGCGTCGTCGGTGTAGTCCTGGACCGCCGCGCGGAAGGCGGCCTTGGCCGCGGTGAGCTCGATGCGGTCCTGGGGCCGCTTCGGGCCGGAGATCGAGGGGACGACCGTCGACAGGTCGAGCTCGAGGGTCTCGGAGAAGACCGGCTCGGCCGCCGGGTCGTGCCACAGGCCCTGTTCCTTGGCGTAGGCCTCGACGAGCGCGATCTGCTCGGCCGAGCGGCCGGTCAGCTTGAGGTAGCGGACGGTCTCGTCGTCGATGGGGAAGATCGCCGCGGTCGAGCCGAACTCCGGGCTCATGTTGCCGATGGTGGCGCGGTTGGCCAGCGGGACGGCCGAGACGCCGGCGCCGTAGAACTCCACGAACTTGCCGACGACGCCCTGCCGGCGCAGCATCTCGGTGATCGTGAGGACGACGTCGGTCGCGGTGACGCCCGCGGGGATCTCGCCGGTGAGCTTGAAGCCGAGCACCTTCGGGATGAGCATCGAGACCGGCTGGCCGAGCATCGCGGCCTCGGCCTCGATGCCGCCGACGCCCCAGCCCAGCACGCCGAGGCCGTTCACCATCGTGGTGTGCGAGTCGGTCCCGACCAGCGTGTCAGGGTAGGCCTGGCCGTTGCGGGCCATGACGGTGCGCGCGAGGTGCTCGATGTTGACCTGGTGCACGATGCCGGTGCCCGGGGGGACGACCTTGAACTCGTCGAAGGCGCCCTGGCCCCAACGCAGGAACTGGTAGCGCTCCTGGTTGCGGCCGTACTCGAACTCGATGTTCTTCTCGAACGCGTCGGCGGTGCCGAAGAAGTCGATCATCACCGAGTGGTCGATGACGAGCTCGGCGGGAGCGAGCGGGTTGACCTTGGCGGGGTCGCCGCCCATCTCGGTCACGGCCTCGCGCATGGTCGCGAGGTCGACGACGCAGGGGACACCGGTGAAGTCCTGCATGATCACGCGGGCGGGCGTGAACTGGATCTCGGTGTCGGGGTCGGCCGCCGGGTCCCACGCGGCGAGCGCGCGGATGTGGTCGGCCGTGACGTTGGCACCGTCCTCGGTGCGCAGGAGGTTCTCCAGCAGCACCTTGAGGCTGTACGGAAGCTTCTCGGCGCCCTCGACGGCCGCCAGCCGGAAGATCTCGTACTGGTTCTCGCCGACGTCGAGCGTTCCCCTGGCTCCGAAGCTGTCGGTGCTGGCCACGATGGCTCTACCTCCTGGCGTGCGTGGTGGGCGCGCTGTGCGGCGCGTGTCGGGCTCCGCCGCGGGTAGCCGGCAGGCCCCTCGACCCAAACAGTACGCCTGTCCTACTTGCGGGTCGAGCAGGCCCGGCACCGTCACACGGCAGCGGGGCACGGGCAGTGTGCACCCGTGCCCCGCTCGGCTCCGGCGACGGCCGGCGTGACGTCAGTTACCGGCGAGATCCAGCAGGTCCTTGACGTCCTGCGGCTGCAGCACGCCGAGGATGTCGGCGTAGGCCTGCAGGACCGTCTGCGACGGGCTGACGTACCAGGACCCGCCCTCCTCGGAGGCCATCACCTTGATGTCGAGCACGGCCGTCATCAGCTTGGGCAGCAGCTGCTGCACCGACGGCGGCAGTGACGACGTCGTCGAGCCCAGCCCGGCCAGCTGCGTGATGTCGGCGCTGCAGAACCGCTGCGACTGGCCCTGGACCTCGACCGAGAGGCAGTCGCCGTCGCGGGCGACGGTGATCTGCTGGCCGTCCTGCGTCAGCACCAGCCGCTTGAGCGACATCGCGGTGTAGCCGCGGACGGTCTCGGTGTTGGTCTCGAGCGTCGTGACCTGCAGGCCCGACGGCCGCGGGCGCCCGGCGGAGTCGATGATCGCCTGGCCCGCGTCGTGCACGACGGCGAGCTCCGTCGGCGGTGCGAGCTCGACGAGCCGCTGCGCGTTCTGGTCGGCGATCGCCTGCACGGTCTGCTTGAGCGCGTCCTCGGCGCTGCTGCCGCCACGCGCCGGGACCGACGTCGTCGGCCAGGCCTTCTTCTCCTGGTGCAGCGCGTAGTCGGCGATCGTGTAGAAGAGGCTGACGTACCACTTGCCGTCGACCTCGACGGTCGCGATGCGGATGGGCTCGCCGTTGCGCTTGACCTCGTCGGCGATGTTGATCGTCGTGTTCTCCGCCCCGGGGACGCCGTCCTTGAACACCCGGTTCTTGAAGTCGTCGGTGAACGGGATCTTCGCCGGGTCCTGGTTCAGCGTGATCGTCCCGGCCACCAGCTTGTTGATGACGACGTTGTCGCGCACCTTCTCCTGGGCGCCCTCGTCGAACTTCAGGTCCTTGAACTCGACCGTGCCGATCGAGGCGGTGGGGTCGGCGTCGGGCTTGAGGATCTGCAGCCGCTTGAGCTGGTCGCCGAGGACCTGGTTCGCGTCGACGGCGAGCTTGGCCTCGGTGGGGTGCAGCGTCTTGAGCGCGTCGAGGTAGTTGTCGTCGGTCAGGTCCTGCGCGAGCAGGGTGACCGCCGCGTTGGGGGTGTTGGCGCCGCCGCCCCCGAACACCGTGAACCCGACGACCACGGCGGCGATCACGACGACGACGCCCACGAGCGCAGTGATCAGCGGCCAGCGCTTGCGCTTGGGCGGCTGGCCGCCCGACCCGTCGAACCCGGGCGGGGGCGGGTACCCGGGCGGCCCACCCTCGCCACCCCAGGCCGGCTGCGGCACGGGCGCCTGCGGGTAGCCCGCGGCGGGGTACTGCGCCGTCTGCTGCGGCCCGCCCTGCCAGCCGCCGGGCGCCGCGCCTGCGGGCTGCGCACCCCACGCCGGCTGCTGCTGCCAGGCCTGCTGCGGATATCCCTGCTGTGAATATCCCTGCTGTGAATATCCCTGCTGTGGATATCCCTGCTGGTAGGGCTGCTGCTGGTAGGCCTGCTGGGCCTGGGGGTCACCCCACTGCTGCTGTCCGGGCGCGGGCTGCGGGGCCCCCCAGCCCTGCTGCCCGCCGTCCTGCGGCCACGGCTGCCCGGGGGGCATTGCTCCACGTCCCTGGTCGTCGGTCATGAGTCCCCTCGGTGTATCGCGCGTGACCGCCCGGTGCGGCCCCGACGATGATCTGCGAGTCGTGTCGAGCCCGGAATGGGGCCAGCACTACGTCTGGATTCGCACTCAGGGGGTGCTAGCTCCCCCTTGTCGGACGCAGACTAACCGTTACGCCATGTGGTGGAAGTTCTTGACGGTGAGCGTGTGGTGGTTGGGAACGCGTCCCTCGAATGGCACAGTCACCCCGGCCGCGCCGGGTGATCATCGCGGCCGGAGGGGAGACGTGTCGTGCGGGTCGGGCGCGCGGTGCTCGTGGTCGTGCTGACGGCTGCTCTCGCATTCGCGGGCGGCACGCCGGCTGCGCTGGCCGCGCCGCCCCCGACGCCGCCGCCGAACCCCAGCGACCAGGACCTCCAGAACAGTCGCAACACGGTGTCGGGCACGGCCGCGCAGGTCGCCCGGCTGACCGACCGGCTCAACGAGCTCCAGGCGCAGGCCGACGACCTGCAGATCCAGGTCGCCGAGCAGCACGAGTCGGCCAACGCCGCGCAGGACACCTACACGGCCGCGCAGAAGGCCGCGGCCGACGCCGCGCTGAAGGCGCAGCAGGCCCGCACCGAGACGCAGGCGGCGGGCTCGGCCATCGACGCCGCCCGCGCCCGCCTCGACGACTTCGTCGCCAACACCTACCAGGGCGGCCTCGACCTCGGCCCGCTCGGGCTGCTCACGTCGTCGAGCGGGCCCGCGGACTTCATCGACCGCGCCCAGCTGACCGACTACATCGCCCAGCAGCAGACCGCCGCCCTCGACGGGCTGCAGAAGGCGCGCGCCGAGAAGGCCAACGCGGACTCCCTCGCCCGGCAGGCCCAGCAGGAGGCCGACGACCGGGCCGCCGCGGCGGCCCGGGCCAAGCAGGCGGCCGACGCGGCGCTGGCCGACGCCCAGCAGCAGGCCGCGGCGCAGGCGCAGAAGCTCCAGCAGGTCGGCGCCCAGCAGGCCGAGGTGCAACGTCAGCTCGACGCCGCCCAGAACGCCGACGCGGGGCTGCGGGCACAGCGGCAGCGTTTCGACGACTGGCAGGCCCAGCAGGCGGCGGCCGAAGCCGCCCGGCAGGCGGCCGAGCAACGGGCCGCGGCGGCCAGGGCGGGGCAGGCACCGCCCGCGTCGGTGCCGCGCAGCGCGTCGGCGAAGGTGCAGACCGTCATCGACCGGGCCATGTCGCAGCTCGGGGTGACCTACGCCTGGGGTGGCGGGACGGCGCGCGGCCCGAGCCTGGGCATCCGCGACGGCGGCGTCGCCGACCAGTTCGGCGACTACCGGAAGGTCGGTTTCGACTGCTCGGGGCTGATGCTCTACGCCTTCGCGGGCGTCGGGATCAACCTGCCGCGCTACAGCGGCAACCAGCACGCCGCGGGCCGGCAGGTGCCCCTCTCGCAGATGCGGCCGGGCGACATGCTGGCGTGGGCCCGCAACGGGCGCGTCTACCACATCGCGCTCTACATCGGGAACGGCAAGATGATCGAGGCGCCGTACTCCGGCTCGTCGGTGCGGCTCAGCCCGGTGCGCTACGCCGGGCTGCTGCCGACCGTCGCCCGGATGTTCTGACCGGCTCACCGGCGTCATACGGCTCGGCCGGTTGGATGGACGCGTGAGCGTGCCCGATTCCCGTCCCGAGCCCGTGGCCGACTCCCCGGCCGACTCCCAGGCCGGCGGGGCCGCACCGACCCCCGCGCGCGACGCCGAGCTGCTCGAGCGCGTCGTGTTCGAGGTCAAGCGCGTCATCGTCGGCCAGGACCAGCTCGTCGAGCGGATGCTGGTCGGGCTGCTGGCCAGGGGCCACCTGCTCATCGAGGGGGTGCCCGGCGTCGCGAAGACGCTGGCGGTGGAGACGGTCGCGAAGGTCGTCGGCGGCTCGTTCGCGCGCCTGCAGTTCACGCCCGACCTCGTGCCCGCCGACATCCTCGGCACCCGCATCTACCGGCAGGGCCGCGAGGAGTTCGACGTCGAGCTCGGCCCGGTCGTCGCCAACTTCGTGCTGGCCGACGAGATCAACCGGGCGCCGGCCAAGGTGCAGTCGGCGATGCTGGAGGTCATGGCCGAGCGGCACGTGTCGATCGGCGGCCGCACGTTCCCGATGCCCGACCCCTTCCTCGTGCTGGCGACGCAGAACCCCATCGAGAACGAGGGCGTCTACCCGCTGCCCGAGGCGCAGCGCGACCGCTTCCTGTTCAAGATCGTCGTCGACTACCCGGGCGTCGAGGAGGAGCGCGAGATCGTCTACCGGATGGGCGCGGAGCCGCCCGTCGCCGACCAGATCATCGACCCCACGGTGCTGACCCGGCTGCAGGGCACCGCGTCGCGGGTGTTCGTGCACCACGCGCTGGTCGACTACGTGGTGCGACTGGTCGTCGCCACCCGGACGCCGGCCGAGCACGGCCTCGCCGACGTCGCGGGGTGGGTCTCCTACGGCGCGTCCCCGCGCGCGACGCTGGGGATCGTCGCGGCGGCCCGTGGGCTCGCCCTGGTCCGTGGCCGCGACTACGTGCTCCCGCAGGACGTGCTGGACGTCGCGCCGGACGTGCTGCGGCACCGTCTCGTGCTGTCCTACGACGCGGTGGCCGACCAGGTGCCGGTCGAGCACATCGTCTCGCGCGTCCTGCAGACGGTGCCGTTGCCCCAGGTCACGGCCCGGCCGCAGTTCAGCCCGGCGGGTGCCGCCCGGTGAGCGGCCGCCGTGACCGGTGACGCCACGGCCGCGCCGGCCCCGGTCCCGCGCGGTGCCGCGGCCCGCAGGCCGGCGACGGCGCCGCCGTCGTTGCGCGACGGCCGGCTGGAGGCCGCCCTGCGCACGCTCGAGCTGAGTGTCCGGGGCCGCCTCGACGGGCTGTTGCAGGGCAACCACCTCGGGCTGGTTCCCGGCCCGGGCACCGAGCCGGGGGAGGCCCGGGTCTACCAGCCGGGCGACGACGTGCGGCGGATGGACTGGTCGGTCACCGCGCGGACCACCGAGCCGCACATCCGCGAGACGGTCGCCGACCGCGAGCTGGAGACGTGGGTCGTGGTGGACCTGTCCCCGAGCCTCGACATGGGCACCGCGGCCTGCGAGAAGCGCGACCTCGCGGTGGCCGCGGTCGCGGCGGTCGCGCACCTCACCCGCGGTGGCGGCAACCGCATCGGTGCCCTCGTCACGACGGGGGAGCACACCGTGCGGGTCCCCGCCCGCGGCGGCGTGGCGCACGCCCGGGGGCTCGTCCGTCGCGTCGCGGAGGTGCCCAGGGCTCCCGAGGGGACGCGCGGCGACCTCGCCGAGGCGCTGGAGCAGCTGCGCCGCCCGGCGCGCCGCCGCGGCCTGGCCGTGGTGGTCTCGGACTTCCTCGGCGAGCCGACGTGGGAGCGCGCGTTGCGCGGGCTCTCGGCCCGGCACGACCTGCTGGCCGTCGAGGTGCTCGACCCCGCCGAGCTCGACCTGCCCGACGCCGGGACGGTCGTGCTGGCCGACCCCGAGACCGGCCGTCAGCGCGAGGTCCACGTGACCCCGCTGCTGCGCCGGGAGTTCGCGGCCGCCGCCGGCGCGCACCGCGACCGGGTCGCGACGACGCTGCGGCGCTGCGGCGCGGCCCGGCTGACGCTGCGCACCGACTCCGACTGGATCGCCGACATCGTGCGGTTCGCGCTGGCGCGCAAGCGGACCTGGTCGGGAGGCGGCCGGTGACGTTCTCGCATCCGTGGTGGCTGCTGGCGCTGCTGGTCGTCGCCGCGCTGGTCGCCGGGTACCTGCTGCTGCTGCGCAGGCGCCGGCGCGACGTCGTGAAGTTCACCAACCTGGAGCTGCTCGACACGGTCGCGCCGCGGCGCCCGGGCTGGTACCGGCACGTCCCGGCGGCCGCGATGATCCTGGCGCTGGCGGTGCTGGTCGTCGCCATCGCGGGACCGCAGGCCGACGCGAAGGTGCCGCGCAACCGGGCCACGGTCGTGCTGGTCATCGACGTGTCGCTGTCGATGCAGGCCACCGACGTCGCACCGACGCGGCTGGCGGCCGCGCAGGCCGCGGCGAAGTCGTTCGCCGACCAGCTGACCCCCGGGATCAACCTGGGGCTCGTGTCGTTCGCGGGCACGGCCGCGGTGCTGGTGTCGCCGACGACCGACCGGACCGCGGTCAAGCAGGCGGTCGACGGGCTGAAGCTCTCGGAGTCCACCGCGACCGGCGAGGCGATCTTCGCGGCGCTGCAGTCGATCGACTCGTTCTCCCGCACGGTCGCCGCGTCGGGCACCGAGGGGCCGCCACCCGCGCGCATCGTGCTGATGAGCGACGGCAAGCAGACCGTCCCCGGCCCGGACGGCGAGAACGACCCGCGCGGCTCGTTCACCGCGGCCAAGCAGGCCGCCGCCGAGAAGATCCCTGTGTCGACGATCTCCTTCGGCACCGACTACGGGACGATCGACATCGAGGGCGGGCGGACCCGCGTCGCCGTCGACGACGCGTCGATGCAGCAGATCGCGTCGCTCTCGGGCGGCCAGTTCTTCACCGCCGCGTCGGAGTCGCAGCTCAGGCAGGTGTACTCGGAGCTGGGGGAGCAGATCGGCTACGAGACCCGGCAGGTCGACACGAGCCGGCCGTGGCTGCTCGGCGGGGCGATCCTGCTGCTGCTGGGGCTCGGTGGGGGCATCGCGCTGGGGCGCAGGCTGCCCTGACGGGCGGTCCGGCGATCTTCGTCGTGCACTAGGTTCTCCGGACGTGGGACGCAGCGTGCTGGTGACCGGAGGAAACCGCGGGATCGGCCTGGCCATCGCCCAGGCGTTCGCCGCCCAGGGCGACCAGGTGGCGGTCACGTACCGCAGCAGCGCCGACGGGCTGCCCGACGACCTGCTGCCCGTGCAGTGCGACGTCACCGATGCCGAGGCCGTCGACCGGGCGTTCGGCGAGGTCGAGGACAAGCACGGCCCGGTCCAGGTGCTGGTCTCCAACGCGGGGATCACCGACGACGGGCTGCTCATGCGGATGAGCGAGGACTCCTTCACCCGGGTCGTCGACGCCAACCTGACCGCCGCCTACCGCGTCGCCAAGCGCGCGTCGCGCGGTATGTTGCGCGCGAAGGGCGGCCGCATGATCTTCGTCTCGTCCGTCGTCGGGCTGATGGGCTCGCCCGGCCAGGTCAACTACGCCGCCTCCAAGGCCGGGCTCGTCGGGCTGGCCCGCTCGGTCGCCCGCGAGCTGGGCTCGCGCGGCATCACCGCCAACGTCGTCGCACCCGGGTTCGTCGACACGGACATGACCCGCGCGCTGTCCGACGCCCGCCGCGCCGAGATCGTCGCCCAGGTGCCGCTGGGCCGCTACGCCGCGGTCGAGGAGGTCGCCTCGGCCGTCACCTGGTTGGGCTCCGAGCACGCCGGCTACGTCACGGGGGCCGTCATCCCGGTCGACGGCGGCCTCGGCATGGGCCACTGACCTTCCCTGTTCCCTCCCCAGAAAGGGTCCTCATGGGACTGCTCGACGGTAAGCGCCTGCTGGTCACCGGTGTGATCACCGACGCCTCGCTGGCGTTCCACGCGGCGAAGATCGCCCAGGAACAGGGCGCCCAGGTGGTGCTGACGGGCTTCGGCCGGATGCGGCTCGTCGAGCGCATCGCGCAGCGGCTGCCCGAGGCCGCCCCCGTCGTCGAGCTCGACGTGTCGGACCAGTCGCAACTCGACTCGCTGGTCGAGCGCGTCAGCCCGCACCTCGGTGACGAGCCGGGCCTCGACGGCGTGCTGCACTCCATCGGCTTCGCCCCGGCGTCGTGCCTGGGCGAGGGTGCGTTCATGAACGCGCCGTGGGAGGACGTCGCGACGACGATCCAGGTCAGCGCGTACTCGTTCAAGTCGCTGGCGACGGCGGTGCTGCCGCTGCTCGGGCCGGGCAGCTCGGTCGTCGGGATGGACTTCGACAACCGGCAGGCGTGGCCGGCCTACGACTGGATGGGCGTCGCCAAGTCGACGCTGGAGTCGGTGACCCGCTACCTGGCGCGTGACCTGGGCCCCAAGGGGATCCGCGTCAACCTGTGCGCGGCCGGGCCGGTCCGGACGATGGCCGCGAAGTCGATCCCGGGTTTCGCGGCGTTCGAGGACGCCTGGGACGGGCGGGCCCCGCTGGGCTGGGACGTGAACGACCCGGTTCCGGTCGCGAAGACGGTGTGCGCCATGTTGTCCGACTGGCTGCCCGTCACCACCGGCTCGATGGTGTGGGCGGACGGCGGGTTCCACGCGATCGGGGTGTGACGGGCGCGTGGAGGTCGATGCACTGCTCGTGCTCTCGTTCGGTGGCCCCGAGGGTCTCGACGAGGTGCGCCCGTTCCTCGAGAACGTCGTGCGGGGGCGCAACGTGCCACCCGAGCGGCTGGACGAGGTCGAGGAGCACTACAAGCCGTTCGGCGGGGTGTCGCCGATCAACGCGCGCAACCGTGAGCTGATCGAGGCCGTGCGCGCGCGCACGGACGTGCCGGTCTACTTCGGCAACCGCAACTGGCACCCGATGGTCGAGGACACCGTCGCGGAGATGGCCCGCGACGGTGTCCGGCGGGCACTGGTGTTCGCCACCAGCGCCTACGGCGGCTACTCGGCGTGCCGGCAGTACACCGAGGACATCGCCCGAGCCCGCGCCGCGGTCGGGGACGGCGCGCCGGAGCTGGTCAAGCTGCGGCACTTCTACGACCACCCGGCGTTCGTCGCCGCCAACGCCGACGCCGTACGCGCCGCCCGGGAGTCGCTGCCCGCAGAGGTCCGCGACGCCGCCCGGGTCGTGTTCACCGCGCACTCGATCCCTGT
The DNA here is from genome assembly GCF_036984265.1 of Pseudonocardia sp. D17. NCBI lineage: Bacteria > Bacillati > Actinomycetota > Actinomycetes > Pseudonocardiales > Pseudonocardiaceae > Pseudonocardia > Pseudonocardia sp. D17. The sequence goes on from NZ_BPRG01000122.1 coordinate 78,133, forward strand.
CGCCGCCGACGAGACCGATGGCGTACCCGCCGAGGGTCACCACCGCTACTCCCGGCAGGTCGCCGAGACCGCGCGGCTCGTCGCCGCCGAGCTGGGGCTGCAGGAGTACGACCTCGTCTGGCAGTCGCGCTCCGGGCCGCCGCAGGTGCCGTGGCTGACGCCCGAGCCGGAGCCGACGGTCGAGGCGCTCGCCGCGGCCGGGGTGCCGGCGGTCGTCATGGCGCCCATCGGGTTCGTGTCCGACCATGTCGAGGTCGTCTGGGACCTCGACGAGGAGCTGCGCGAGCTCGCGCACGGGCTCGGGCTCGCGTTCGCCCGGGCGGCGACGGCCGGGCCCGACCCCCGTTTCGCGGACATGGTCGTCGAGCTCATGGCCGAGCACATCGCCGGCGTCGCCCCCCGCGGATCGGGCACCGTCGCGCGGGCGGGCTGCACCGTCAACGGGGTGCCGTGCGCCGTCGACTGCTGCGTGCCGCGCCCGCGCCGCCGCCCGTGAGTGGCGATGGTCGCCATGACAGTCGCCCCGGCGACCATCGCCACTCACGACGGATCGCGGACTCCCGCGGGCGGGGAGGGCTCACCCGCGGCGGCCGACGGGTCCGCCGCGGCTGACGACGGGTCGCCCGTCGTGGTCGACGGGTCCGCCGCGGCGATCGCGGCCGCGACCAGGTCCGCCGCCGTCGTGTCGCGGGTGCGCATGCCGCGGTCGTAGTGCTCGGTCGTCGTGATCGAGGCGTGCCCGACGTCGGCGCGCACGTGCTGGATGCGGGCGTCCTGCTCGAGCGCGATCGTCACGTAGGCGTGCCGCAGGGCGTGGGGGTGGATCCGGTCGGCGACGTCGGCGAGTGCGGGGCCGGCCGCGGCGGCGATGCGGCGCAACAGCCGGTACAGGTCCACGCGTGAGCAGCGATGGCCGTCGCGGGTGGCGATGAGGGGCTCGGCCACGGCTCGTGAGGTCCCGCGGCGGGCCGGCGTCGCGGTCGACCCGAGCCGGTCGCGTTCGGCCAGATAATCGGACAGTGCCTGCTGCGCGAGGTCGGTCATGTAGACCTCCCGCCGCACGCCTCCCTTGCCGTGCACCCGCAGCACCTGGTCACCGCCGGTGCGGAGGAGATCGTCGCGGTCCAGCCCGGTGAGCTCGGAGATCCGCAGCCCGAGGGTCAGCAGGGCGACGACCGCGCGGGCACGCGTCGCGTAGAGCGTCCGCAGCGCCGGTCCGTGCCGCAGCGTCCCCGACGCGTCGAGGAGGGCGCGGACCTGTTGCGCGGTGAGCCGGATCGTCGGTGACGGCTCGCGAGTGCTGACGACGAGGCCAAGCCGCCGGCGGTCGATCGCCGCCGGGTTCGCCGCAACGGCGCCGGTCTCGGCCAGGTGGCCGTAGAGCGCCGACAACGTCGCGAGCATCCGCTGCCGGGTGCGCCGCGCCGCGCCCGCCGCCGACAGGGCGTGCAACCACGCCTTGACGTGCGCGGACGTCGCGACCCGGGGGTCGAGGTCGCGGGTGGCGCACCACCGGAACCAGGCCAGGGCGTGCAACGGGCCGGGTGCGGCGGCGGGTGGTCGGGGGCGCGCCGCGCGCGTGTCGGGGGAGTGGGCCCCGCCGAGCGCGTCGACCCAGGCGACGGGCAGCCCCAACGCGTAGGCGTAGGTCCGCCGGGTGCCCGCGTTGTCGTACTGCGCGAACCAGTCGAGCAGCTGCGCCCGCAGGACGTCGGGGTCGGTGACGCCGGGCCACTCGGGTGTCTCGACGGTCGCGGGTGCGTGGCCGGGTGCCGGCGCGGCGCCGGCTTCCAGCACGAGCAGGGGGTCGTCGATCACGGGTCGATCCTCGCCCGGCGACGCGGCCGGATCGTCGCGCCACGCCGGTGCGCCAACGAAACGATGGTTTCGTTGGCAGCAGAGATTCAGTTTCGAAACGCCGAACCGGTTACGTGGTTTACGAAACGCCAACAGATACGGTCCGGCGGTGATCGACGAGCAGGTCAGGTGCGGGTACAGCCGATGCCGGGCGGAGCTGCCACCCCCGGGACCCCAGGGCGGACGACCCCGGTCCTTCTGTCGCGACACCCGCTGGGAGGGCGGCCGCACCTGTGCGCAGATGGCCCGGGCCGAACGCGAGGCCCTCGGCGCACTTGGCCTGGACGCGCCGAGCGCGGGGTTCGCGCTCGACGCCGACCGGCTCCGTGAGCACGTCGCCGCTCTCCAGGGACCCGTCACGGCGCTGACCGAGGCGCTGGCCGCGATCGGCACCCGCCTCGACGAGGTCGAGGCACACGCCGTCGCGGCCGTCGAGACCGCCAACCGGGAGACCGCCGCGGCAACGGCGGCCCGGGCCGCCGCCGAGCAGGCCCGCGAGGAGGCCGAACGGGCCGCGCGACGCAGCCGCGAGCACGCCGAACAGGCCGACCGGGAGCGCGCCGACGCCGTGGGCCGCGCGGCGGCGGCGGCGCGGCAGGCGATCGAGGCCACGGAGGAGCTGGGCGCCGCGCGCCAGCGCGCCGACGAGGCCACGGCCGCACGCGCCGCCGCCGACGACGCCGCGGCGGCAGCGGAGCACGGCCGTGTCGAGGCCGAGCGTCAGGCCCGTGACTCGGCCGTCCGCGCCGAGCGGGCCGAGACCGAACGCGATGCCGCCACGCGCCGGGCGGCGGAGTGGCAGGCCGAGGTCGAGGCGCTGCGCGCGCAGGTCGACGATGCGCGCGACGCCGCCGCGGCCGCCCGCGGTGAGGCCGCCGCCGCGGCCGCGGGCGCGGCGGCGGCGGCCGCAGAGCTGGCCCGGG
>NZ_BPRG01000123.1:0-10413 GCF_036984265.1 Pseudonocardia sp. D17
CTTCTCCCGCCGCACCGAGGCCGCCGTCTACGCCGAACGACGCCGCGCCGGCCAGTAGCCGCCGGGTCGCCCGACGACGCGGCGCACGGGCACGGTCAGGCGCGTCCGTCCCGGCTGCGCACGACGACCGTCGGGCAGCGGGCGTGGCGCAGCAGCGCGCGGTGGACGTGCCCGCGTGGCGACCACGGACGGCGCCGCACCCGGGTTCCGAGCACCACGAGCTGGGCGGTCGCCGACAACCGGGTCAGGACGTCGACCGGGTCGCCCTCGACGACGCGCGGAACGACGTCCACCGAGGGACGGCGCCGGGTCTCGTCGGCCAGCAGGCCGTCGAGGGCGGCCCGGTCGTCGGGCCGGGCCGTCCGGACCACCCGCACGACGTGCAGCGCGGCGGCGCGCCGCTCGGCCTCGTCGAACGCGAAACGCACCGCCTGCGCCGCGCCGGCCAGGTGCCCGACACCGACGACGACCGGATCACCGTCGGCGCGCAACGCCTCCCACCACCCGCGCTCGTGCACCACGACGACGGGACACGGCCCGGTCTCCGCGAGCGTGCGGCCCACGGAACCCAGCAGCGCCCCGGTGACGGGCCCCCGGCCGCGGGAACCGAGCACGACGAGCTCGGCGTCGCGGCCTGCCGCGGACAGCACCGCCGCCGCCGGGCCGCGGCCGGCGGCCCGGGTGACCGGAACGGTCGGCGCCACCGAACGCACGAGGGCGGCGGCCGCCGCCAGCTGCTCGGCGGCGCACCCGTCGAACAGCCTGTCCGCCGACGGCGCACGACGGCGCGCGGGCCACCGCGCCACCGCGACGAGCCGCAGCGGCAGCCCGCGCAGGGCCGCGTCCGCCGCGGCCCAGCGGACGGCGTCCGACGCGGCGGCCGACCCGTCGACGCCCACGACGACGCAGGGCCGTGTGGACGTCCCGTTCGAATGCGTCACGGCTGCTCCAGGAGGGCGGCCGCGTCCACGGTGCGGCTGCGCACCACGGCCACCGGGCACGGCGCGTGCTGCAGCATCGCCTGGCTGACCGAGCCCAGCAGCAGCCCCCTGGCCGCGCCGTAGCCCCGGGACCCGACGACGACGAGGTCCGCGCCCGCGGCCGCCGACAGCAGTGCGCGGGCCGCGCCGTCACGGACGACGACCTCGCGCACCTCGACACCCGGGTACTTGCCGGTCCAGGGCGCCAGCGCGTCGGTCAGGACCCGGCGTTCCTCGAGCGCGACGGACTCCCAGTCGACGTACGGGACCAGGTACGGGTCGACGACCGTCTCGATCCAGGAGTGGACGGCGACGAGCGGCACCCCGCGGCGGGCGGCCTCGTCGAACGCGAACGCGATCGCCGCCTCGGCCTCGGCCTCCTCTCCCACACCCACGACCACCGGTCCGTCGGGGCGCACGGGCCGGGCGGCGTCCCCGCGAACGACGACGACGGGGCAATGGGCATGCGCCGCAACGGTCACACCGACCGACCCGAGCAGGAGCCCGGTGAAGCCGCCACTGCCCCGGTTGCCGACGACGAGCAGCGCGGCCGCGGCGGACTCCTCGACGAGCGCCCGGGCCGGCACGCCGCCACGGACCTCGCGCTGCACCTCGACGCCCGGCACCGTCGCGGTCGCGGCGTCGGCGGCGGCGTCGACCATCGCGCGCGCCGTCTCGAGGAGGACGCCCCGCTCGTACTCCTCGCCGAGTGCGGGCAGGCCGATCGGAGACCAGGTCGCCCAGCCGACCGCGGAGACCAGGCGCAACGGCAGCCCACGCCGGCACGCCTCCACCGCGGCCCACCGGGTGGCGGCGAGTGCGTGCGCGGACCCGTCGATCCCGACGACCACCGATCCGATGTGGATGTCCATCGTCCCTCCCGCTCCGTCCCCGCTCACGACGATGGCCGTCCGCGGCGGGGCGCGGCAGCGGCTCAGTGACCCGCCGGCGCAGGTCCTTCGGCCCGTCCCGCAGCGGCCGAGGTCCCGCCCTCCTCGACGGGGGCCGGACCCGCGGGGACGTCGCTGTGCTCGCCGCCGGGATCCCCGTCGAGATCGTCGTCGAGCGGTACCCGCCAGACGATGCGCGTCCCACCGCCGAGCCTGCGCTCCACCGATGCCGTTCCGCCCAGGTCGCGTGCCCGGGCGACGATGTCGGCCAGTCCGTCGCCCGCCGCGCCCGGACGGATGCCCATGCCGTCGTCCACGACGCGGACCACGAGGTCCGCGCCGGCCCGGACGGTCAACGTGACCAGGCGGGCGCCCGAGTGCCGGACGGCGTTGGCGACGGCCTCCCGCGCGACGGCCAGGACGTGCGGGACCAGGTCAGGCCCCACCACGGTGTCGACGGGCCCGTCGGTGTGCAGGGCGACCCGGATCCCCGAACCCGCACCGGCCCTGGCGACGAGGTCCAGCAGCGCACGGCTCAGGCCGGGGTCGCCGTCGTCGGGCTGCGGGTCGAACACGGACGCGCGGATGTCGCGGACCGTCCGGTCGAGCTGGTCGACGGCGCGCCGGACCCGGCCGGCGACGTCGTCGTCGGTGGTCCGCCGCAACGCGCTCTGCAGCTGCAGCCCCGTCGCGAACAGCCGCTGGATGACGCGATCGTGCACCTCGCGCGCGATCCGCTCACGGTCCGCGAGGACGTCGAGACGGCGCTGGGCACGGGCCTTCTCGGCGATGTCGAGCGCGAGCACGGCCTGCTCGGCGAACGACGTCAGCAGCGGCACCTCGGCCGGCACGAACGCGTCGGCACCGGCCGGGCGGACGGCGAGCAGGACCCCTTCGACCCGCTCGCCCGCCAGCATGGGCACCGCGAGCCACGGCCCGGCGGGATCGCCCGCGCCCGCAGGCGGCCGGGCGCCCAGCACCGGTCCGCGGCTCTCGGTCACCTCGTCGAGCACACCCGGCATCACGGACGGGGCGTCCGGCGGCGCGCCGGCGGACGCGACCGCGCGGTAGCGGCCGTCGTCGTCGGGCCCGAGCAGCACGACGGCCGACGTGGACGCGGTCAGCTCGACGGTGCGGGTCGCGACGAGCGTGAGCACCTCGGCGGTCGTCGCGCCACCGAGGACCTCACCGCGGACGTCGCCGAGCGCCTCGAGCCAGCGCTCGCGCGTCCGCGCGCGTTCGAGGAGGACGGCGTTGTGCACCGCGACGCCCGCGGCCGCGGCCAATGCCTGGACGAGGCGTTCGTCGGCGGCGGTGAAGGCGTCCTGCGCGGTCAGCCAGAGGTTGCCGAAGACCACGTCCCCGGCCCGGATCGGGACGCCGAGGAACGTCCGCGCCGCGGGCGGTGCGACAGGGGTGGCTCCAGGATTACGGTCCCAGATCCGGTCGCGGTCGCCGGACCCGACCTCGACGACGCGCACGACCCGGCCGTCGGCCCCGAGGACACCGAGCGCGCCGTACCGGGCGTCCACCAGCGCGGTCGCGGCCTCGACGACCCGGTGCAGCGTCGCCTCGAGCTCCGAGCCGGACGCGACGGCCAGCGCGGCCTCGACCAGACGAGCACGGTCCACGTCGAGGCGAGCGCCGTCGGACGTGATCGTGCCCGTGCCGCCGATGTCGTACCTCATCGCCGAACGGTGACACGGCCCGGCGCGCCGCGGCACGGGTCGGAATCCCGGCCGCCCCCGCTGGAAGCCCCCCCTCGGCGGGACCTTCGTCGGGTGTCCGTGCGCGCGACCGCGGTCGCAGGCTGGGCCCGATCGGCGGACGACGCCCGTCCGCCTCGACGACGGTGGGCATGATGATCGAGACCGCGGGAGCGCTCGGGCTGTCCGGGACCCAGGTGCGCGACGCGCTGAGCACGGCAGGCATGGCGCCGTCGCTGCACAACAGCCAGCCGTGGCGGTTCCGGACGACGCCCGACGCGATCGAGCTGCACGCCGACCGCGACCGGCAGCTGCGCGTCGCGGACCCGGACGGTCGCGAACTGCGAATCGCTTGCGGCGCAGCGCTTTTCACCCTTCGGCTGGCGTTGCTCGGCGCCGGGATCCGGCCGCTGGTGAGCATCCTCCCGGACCGGGACCGCCCGGACCTGATCGCCTCCGTGCGGCGCAGCGGCGACCGCCCCGCCGGCCCGCGGATGCTGCAGCTGCTCGACGCCGTGCCGCGCCGGCGCACCAACCGCAACCCGTTCGCCGACGTCGAGGTGTCGACGGTCGCCCGGTACGAGCTGCGCCGCGCGGCCGTCGAGGAGGGCGCGTGGCTCGATCTCGTCACCGACCCCGAGACCCGTTGGGAGCTGAGCGATCTCGCCCGCTGGGCCCACGAGAAGCAGGTCGCGGACCCCGCGTTCGCGGCCGAACTGGAGGCCTGGACCGGCCACACCGCCGACCGACCGGACGGAGTGCCGGCGTGGGCGGGCGGCCCGTTGCCGCCGCCCAACTCGACCTGGGTCCTGCGCGACTTCAGCGGTGGCACCGCGCCGGGCGACCGCGTCTACGAGGACGAACCCCTCATCGCCGTGCTGAGCGTGCACGGAGAGGGTCCGCGCGAGGAGATCCGGGCGGGCGAGGCACTCCAACGCGTCCTGCTGACGGCCACCGTGCACGGGTTGGCGGTGTCGTTCCTGTCGCAGCTGATCGAGGTGCCCGAGGCCCGCGACCGGATGCGCCGGCTGATCAGCGGGTCGCGCCCGCCGCAGGTCGTCCTGCGGATCGGCCACGGCTGGCCGGTGGCCGCGACCCCACGACGACCGGTCGAGGACGTCCTCGGCAGCGACGACGGACCCGACCGGCCCTGACCCGGGGCGGCCCGGCGGGGACGCGGGCCCACCGGTCCACGGGCCCGGGACGTTCGGCCCGCGCGCCGTCCACCATTTTCGACGCACCGTCGAACATGCCCACCAGACGTCGGGAGACGGACATGAACGAGCCACGACCCGGGGCGGCCATGGCGCTCGCGGGCGCCGCCGAGCCGGCCGACCTCGTCGCCCCGGCCGGTGTTTCTCCGGTCGTCGGTGCCCCGGTCGTCGGTGCCCCGGTCGTCGGTGCCCCGGTCGTCGGTGCCCCGGTCGTCGTCGCCGTCGACGACAGCGCGACGGCGTTCGGAGCGGTCGCCTGGGCGGCGGACGAGGCGGCGGCCCGCGGGTGCGGGCTCGTGGTCCTCGGTGCGGTCGACGATCTCGGCGTCGGCGCCGGCCGGCACCCGGGCGGCGTCCTGGAGCACGCGCGCGGCGTCGCCCGGCGGCGGCAGCCCTCGCTCGTCGTCGGGGTCCGCCGCGTCGACGACGAACCCGTCGCCGGCCTGCTGGACGTCGCCGAGGACGCCCGGCTCCTCGTGCTGGGTGCGGCCCGCGGACCGGGCCCGTCGGACCTGGTCGGCCGCACGTCGTGCCCGGTCGTGGTCGTCCTGGCGAGCCCCGACGGCCCGGTGGGCCCCGACGGTCCCGTGATCGCGGGCGTCGACGGCACGACGGCCGACACCGCGGTCCTCGCCGCGGCGTTCGGTGCCGCCGCGGCGCACGACCTGCCGCTCACCGTGGTGCACGCCGGTCACGGTCCGCGCCCACGCGTCCCCGACGACGTCGACGACCAGTTGGCGGCCTGGTCCGTCCCCTACCCGTCCGTGCGTGTCACCGCCGATGCGGTACAGGAGGAGCCCGCGACGGCCCTCGCCCTGAGGTCGTCCGGGGCCGCCCTGGTCGTCGTCGGCGGCGGCCGGCACGGGGGCGTCGGGACGGTCGGACGGGCCCTGCTCACCGCGAGCGCGTGCCCGCTGCTGTTCGCGGCCACCCCGCTCGGCGGCCGGGAGCGCACGGGACCCGGCACCGCCGACGCGGCGTCGTGACGGTGCCGCTGCCCCCATCGCGGCCGCACGGCCGCCCTCGATCGAAGGAGTTCGACCATGCTCGACACCCGTGACGCCGCGACCGTGCGGGCGGCCGTCGGCCTCGCCTGCATGGCACCGTCGGTGCACAACAGCCAGCCGTGGCGCTGGCTCGTCGGGCCGGCGAGCCTGCACCTGCACGCGGACCTCGGCCGGTGGTTGCAGGTCACCGACCCCGACGGCCGCGACCTCGTGATGAGCTGCGGCGCGGCACTGCACCACCTGCGCGTGGCGCTGGTCGCCGCGGGTCGGCACGCCGTCGTGCACCGGCTGCCCAACCCCGCCGACGGCGACCATCTCGCCGCCGTCGAGCTGCGCGCGGACGGACGCCCGGACACCGAGACCGACATCGGCCTGGCCTCGGCGATCCCCGTGCGGCGCAGCGACCGCCGCCGGTTCAGCACGTGGCCGGTGCCGCCCGCGTTCCTGGACGAGCTGGTCGCAGCCGCGGCTGCGAACGGCGCCCGGCTGACACCCGTCGAGCCGGCCGACCACGCTGCCGTGCTGCGGGCGATCCGCGACGCCGGGCTCGCGCAGCAGTCGCTCCCCGGCTACAGCACGGAGCTGGCGATGTGGAGCGGGGGACTCGTCGGGCCCGACGGGGTGCCCGCGGCGAACCTGCCCGCCGATCCCGGCGCCGCCGGTCCGGCCGTACGCCACTTCACTCCCGGCGTGCTGGAGGAGCGGTACCCCGACGTCGACGACGGCGCGCAGCTGCTGATCATCGCGACGTCCTCCGACGACCCCCTGTCGTGGCTGCGCGCCGGGGAGGCGCTCTCCGCCGTCTCGCTGCGCGCGGTCGTGCAGGGTCTCGCCTCGTGCCCGCTCAGCACCCCGATGGAGGTCACCCGCACCCGCCTCGCGCTGCGCGACGACGTCCTCGGCGGCACCTCGGTCCCGCAGCTCGTCCTGCGCGTCGGCTGGCCGCCGTCGGGCGAGCTGCCGCGCACCCCGCGCCGGCCCGTGTCCGACGTCCTCACGACGGTCGAGGACTGACCCGGGCCCTACCGCCGTCCCGAGTCCTCACGGCCGCTCCAGACCGGCTCGACCCGGCGCCAGCCGGCGCCCCATTCCGCCGCCCGCAGCCGGTCGAGCAACCGGCGCTCGCCCAGCACCGCGAACACGATCAGGACGAACCCGGCCAGGAGGGTGAACACGACGCTCGTCGCGGTCATGACCAGGGGGAACTCCGAACCCAGTGGAGGCGCCACGACGTCGCCCCTGTCGTCGGTCCAGACCGTGACGGCACCCCCCGCCTTCGTCAGCGGCGGAACCTGCGCGGACCCGGCGCGCTCGGTTCCGTCGGGGGCGGTCCACCGGACGGCGCCGTACGTCGGTCCGACGCCGCCGTCCCCCGGAACGACCGGCGCGTCGGCAACCGCGACCGCCGGGACCGGCCGACGGTCGCTCTGCTCGGCACGGATCCTGTCGGAGGCGAAGGCGTGCACCCAGCCGCCGACGAGTGCCGTGGCCACCAGGGTCGCGGCGACGAGCCCGCAGAGCACCCACGTCGTCAGCGCCTCCACCCGGTCGCTGCGGCGCCGCGGCAGGCGCCGCGGCCGACGGGCCCGGCGCTCGGGCTGCTCGTCCGTGCGCATGACGTCCTCCCGAGGGCTCTCGGCGACCGCTGAGCCCGGCTCCTCCGGCGGCCGCGGACGGTTCACCGGCGAGCACACCGCATCGGTACGCCCCCGGCCTAGGGCCAACGGTCCGTCACCGGCTCCCGGAGGTCCCGGTTCGTTTCCCGGGGACCCGGGACGCTGGTCCCGCCGGTGGCGGGCCGGGCGGCCGTGGCAGATGTCGCCGTCGCGCAGCATCGTCGGTGTCCCTCGTCCGGCCGGGACCCGCCCGGCCGACGAGCCGAGGAGGCGACAGCCGTGCAGGCGCTCGTGGTCTACGAATCCGTGTTCGGCAACACCCGGCAGGTCGCGGAGGCGGTCGCCCGCGGTCTCACGGGGGCGCTGCCCGCCACCCTCGTCGAGGTCACGGCGGCACCGGCGACGCTGCCGGACGACCTCGACCTCCTGGTCGTCGGGGGCCCTACCCACGCGCTCGGCATGAGCCGACCGACGACCCGCCGCGACGGCGCGGAGCAGGCCGGTCGCGACTACGACGCCGACGCGATCGGCATCCGCGAATGGATCGAGGGCCTCGCACCGGCCCGGGGAACGGCCGTCGCCACGTTCGACACGCGGGTCCGGCGCCCGCGCGTCCCGGGCTCGGCCGCGCACCGGGCCGCGGCGCGGCTCCGGCGTCTCGGGTTCCGGATGCTCGGCTCCCCGACGACGTTCTGGGTCGACGGCGTCCCCGGGCCGCTGCTCGCCGACGAGCTGGACCGCGCCCGGCGGTGGGGCGAGGAGCTCGGCGCCCGGTTCGCCCCCGCCCGCGACCGTACCGACGGCGGGACCGTCACGTCGGGCTGAGCACCCGCCGTCCCGCGTCCCGCACCGACGGCCTGCCGACGCGCGCCGGGACGGGCCCCCCACACCCGCCGCACGCCCGCCGGGCCCGAGTCGACGGGACCGGCCACCCGGGACCTTCGCCTCGGGCGCCGTGCCACCGTCTGGGCGCACCGTCGGTCGCACATCGACGAGCGCCGCGGATCGGTCGACGCCGCCGGGCCCGGCACCCAGGGAGCAGCCATGAGCCAGCAGCACGCATCCGATCGCGGAACCGACGTCGTCGTCGGGGTGGACGGCACGTCGACCGCGCTGCACGCGGTCGCCTGGGCCGCCGAGGAGGCCGCTGCCCACGACGGGTCGCTCACGATCGTCCACGCCGCCCCGTACGCGGTGGACGAACACGGCATCCGCCGGGCGAACGGGATCCTCGGTCGCGCCAAGTCGGTCGCGGAGCACGAGCGTCGGGGACTCCCGGTCCGCACCCGCCTCAGCACCGAGCACGCCCTGCCGGGGTTGATCGACGAGGCCGAGGGCGCCCGCCTCCTCGTCGCCGGCCTGGTCTCCGAGACCGTCGCCGACGCCGTCCTCGGCTCGGTGACGCTGGACGTGCTCGGCCATGCCACGTGCCCGGTCGCGGTGATCCGGCGCAGCGACGCGATCGGGGGTGCCGGTGTCCTGGCCGGGATCGGTTCCCCGGCCGCCGACGCCGGCGCGCTCGCCCTCGCGTTCGCCGAGGCCGACGCGCACGGCGACCCGCTGACGGTCGTCCACGCCGACGGGCACCGGCACGGCCTTCCCCCCACCGAGCTGGTCGATGAGGTCGACCGGTGGGCGAAACGGTTCCCGCAGGTCGGCGTCCAGATCGAGGGGGTGAGGGGATCGGCGGCCGACGTCCTCGCCGCGCGCTCGGCGGGGGCGCGGATGCTGGTGGTCGGGAGCCGGGGGCACCATCGTGTCGCCCGGGTGCTGCTGGGCTCGACCAGCCGGGTGCTCGTCTGGAACAGCGCGTGCCCGGTCGTCGTCGCACCCCACGCGGGCCTGCACGACGCGGGCGTCGCCGCGGACGACCCGGCGGGCCGCGCCGACTCCTGACACGGCCCGCCCGGCGGCGGGTCCGGCACACGTCGTCGCACCGGGCGCGCCCCGAATGCTCGACGCCCGTGGCCCTCGCAAGGGCCACGGGCGTCGTCAGGGTCGGGGCCGCTCAGGTGGCGGCGGCCATCGGCACGTCGCCCGCGATCCTGCAGCGGGTGGTCCCGATCACCGACTCCGCGATCCGGATCGCGAGGCTGCGGTCCGGCACGTCGGCGGGCCGGTCCGAGGTGAGCAGGACGTCCCCGTCGTCCACCTGCACCGTCCAGCGGTCCCCGAACCGCAGCGCGAGCCGGCGGCGGGCGTCCGCTGCGATCTCGGTGTCCGGCCGGGCGAGCGCGTGGACGAGGTCCCGCCAGGTCACGACCCCGACGACGACGTCGTCGTCGACGACCGGGATCGAGCGCAGACCCCCTTCGCGCATCACGACGAGCATGTCGCTCGCGCCGTCGCGCGGGGAGGCCGTGAGCACGTCGCGCCGCATGACGTCCTCGACGAGGCGGCCGATCGTGCGCGTGGGGCGGGCCGGGACCGGCAGCCGGGGATCCGGTGGGAGCCGGTCGGCCAGGACGTCGGCCTCGCCGACGATGCCGGCCAGCCGTCCGGCGGCGTCGACGACGGGCAACGCGGTGAAGCCGTGTTCGTCCAGCAACCGCGCCGCCTCCTTGACGGTGGTGTCGCACGCGACGACCACGGCGGGTGCCGACATCACCTCACGGACACGCATGACTCTCCTCCTCCGAGCACCGGACCCGGCCCGATCCGGGACCCCTGGGTTCGACGTTAGGTCGGCGACGAACGTCGCGGCTGCCGACGAAAGGCCCGAGCCGACGGGCCTCCGGACTCGGTTTCCCCGGGACCGGAGCGGGTCCTAGGACCCGTCGCCCGGGGCCCGCTCAGTCCGCCACGCGGACGTCCTCCGGTGCCGGCGCTGTCGCACCCGCGCGCATCCGCGGCCCGACGACCATCACCGGGCACCGGGCCGTCGTCACGATGCGCCGGCTCACCTGCCCGAGCCCGAGCCCCCCGGAGCGGCCGCCGGCGCCGATCACGACGAGGTGGGCGTTCGCGGAGAGCTCGCGCAGCGCCCGCTCGGGATGGTCG
>NZ_BPRG01000124.1:0-677 GCF_036984265.1 Pseudonocardia sp. D17
CCAGGCCGTCGACAACTCGACGACCAACACCACCACGCACACCAACTCGCACAACACCGACAGCGGCAACATCAGCGACTCGTTCCAGAGCGACGACGACTTCACGCTCGGCTCCTACAACGACGTCGCCTCGCACAACACCGACAACAGCCAGGCCAACGACAACGACGGGCTCGACATCGGCTGACGCCTCCCGCGTCCGGTGGGGGCCGGCACGGCCGGCCCCCACCACCACCGCTCCACCGCACGACACCGACTTCCTGACCCAGTTGCCGGCCGCGCGCCGGACCGCACACCACGGAGATCACCATGGCCTCGCAGTCCCTCATCCAGCTCCTGCTCAGCCTGTTCGAGGACGAGGAGCAGCTCGCCGCCTTCCAGGCGAACCCCGATGCGTTCCTCGCGTCCTGCGGCATCACCGACCTCGAGCCCGGCGACGTCCACGAGGCGCTCGTCCTGCTGCGCGACAGCCACGACGCCAGCTTCGACCGCGACTACAACACCGGCGGGCACCACCACCCGCAGCTGCCCCCGCCGCCGCACCCGAAGCCCGGCGAGGACCCGCACGAGGTGGCGGTCAAGTACCTGAACACCTACGTCACGAACAACTACATCGACGACCGCGACACCATCGTCGACAACTCGATCAACCAGAACATCGACAACCGCGGCGGCAT